>NZ_JWJD01000010.1 GCF_000820505.1 Geoalkalibacter ferrihydriticus DSM 17813
GAGAAAAGACCTTGAGAAAAGATTTATGACTATGCGGGTTTACTCAGCGCCCTTGGCGTACTCAGCGGTGAAAAGCAGTTCTGGGTTTTAAATCCGCGATCATCTTGAAAATCTGCGTCCTATTGTATTGGTTTCGAGAGCACAGCGAACGGGCGTGAGATGACTTTGAATTTTTTTCGTGTTTTCAGTGCATTCCGTGGACCAGAAAAAGATCTTGATAGCAGAAGACATAAGATCAACATTTCGTGGATGAAAAAAGGAATCAACCATGAAACAACTCAAACAGGAAGATCTTGACGTCATTACTCAACGAATTGTTGCAGCGGTGCATCCGGAAAAAATTATCCTGTTCGGTTCGCATGCGTGGGGGCATCCGTCCGAGGATAGCGATATTGACATCATGGTCATCGTCGACAAATCAGACCAGCCTGCTTATCGAAGAGCGAGAGACGTTTATCGCAGCCTTCGAGGCTTGAAATTACCCGTCGAAGTGCTTGTACGGACAGGTGAAGAACTTGCTCGCGGAATGCACATCAATACATCACTTGAGCGCAAAGTTGTTGAAAATGGGAGGATTCTTCATGGATGATTTGAAAAAGCATGAAGTCAGTCAATGGCTCATCAAATCCATTCATGATGTTCGATCTGCTCGAAGGCTATTCAGCGATGAGCCCCCATTGCGAGACACCGCAGTATATCATTGCCAACAGGCAATGGAGAAAGCCTTGAAAGCGTTTTTGACTTTGAATGAAACTGTTTTCCCTAAAACGCATCTTCTTACAATCCTTCTCGAACAATGTATTGAGGTTGACCACGATTTTGAAGAGTTGAGAGATGCCGCTGAGATATTGACACCTTACGCAACAGCATTCCGCTACCCCGGCGACTACCTGGAGCCAAGCGACACCGAAGCCCAGGAGGCGATAGAGCTGGCGGATCTTGCACTGAACTTTGTGATGCAGAGAATGCCACATGAGATTTCAACCTTTGTGTCTTGAACTTAAACCTTCGAGTCTTGGTGTTAAGCGGTTTTTTTCGCGTCTTCGCGTCTTAAGAGAGCACAGCGAACGGGCGTGAGATGACTTTGAACTTTTTCCGTTTTTTCAGTGCATTCCGTGGACCAGAAAAAGATTGGAACGCGGAAAGAACTGATGATGCCGCGTAAGTGCGGATAAGGGCTTGGCTCACCGCAGAGGGCGCGAAGAGCGCAGAGAAAAAACCTTGAGAAAAGATTGTTGATTGTAAGGGTTTACTCAGCGACCTTGGCGTGCTCAGCGGTGAAAAGCAGTTGCGGGTTTTAAATCTGCGTTCATCCTGTAAATCTGCGTTCCATTGGTTTTGAGGACGCGGAAAAGGCNCTTGGCGTGCTCAGCGGTGAAAAGCAGTTGCGGGTTTTAAATCTGCGTTCATCCTGTAAATCTGCGTTCCATTGGTTTTGAGGACGCGGAAAAGGCAAAAGCAAGGCTGGATTCACCGCAGAGGGCGCGAAGAGCGCGGAGAAAAGATCTTGAGAAAAGATTTATGATTATGCGGGTTTACTCAGCGCCCTTGGCGTACTCAGCGGTGAAAAGAAGTTGCGGGTTTTAAATCTGCGTTCATCCTGTAAATCTGCGTTCCATTGGTTTTGAGGACGCGGAAAAGGCAAAAGCAAGGCTTGGCTCACCGCAGAGGGCGCCAAGAGCGCAGAGCAAAGACCTTGAGAAAAGGTGTATGACTATGCGGGTTTACTCAGCGCCCTCAGCGTTCTCAGCGGTAAAGAAGACTTAAAGGTTTTTATATCCGCGTTCATCCTGAAAATCTGCGCATCCGAATGTGGGGTAAAATCAAGGACATCGATAAGAATTTGCGGGTGATCCTCCTTGAAGATGGTGAAACAGTGCATAATGCCTTTTTCGACCGAGGATATAAAGAGGAATGACACCATGAAAATAAAATATTTTTCAGATACTGACACGGCCCTGGTTGAATTTTCTGACAAGGAAGTCGCTGAAACCCGGGAGATCAACGAGAATATTTATATTGACCTCGACAGTGACGGCAGCTTGGTCTCGATGACAATCGAGCATGCCAAGGAAAAAGCCAATATCGCTGAATTGTCATTCATCCAGATGACCGGATCGCAGCTCTCTTAGACTCAGAGGCCTTGGAACGCGGAAAGAGCGGATGAAAGCAGGATGAGAGCGGATAGGACACAAGCAAAGGCTTGGGGACACGGATCAAATCTGATCAAAGCGGATCAGGCAAAAGCAAGGCTGGATTCACCGCAGAGGACGCGAAGAGCGCGGAGGAAAGACTTTGAGAAAAGATTGTTGATTGTAAGNTCTGATCAAAGCGGATCAGGCAAAAGCAAGGCTGGATTCACCGCAGAGGACGCGAAGAGCGCGGAGGAAAGACTTTGAGAAAAGATTGTTGATTGTAAGGGTTTACTCAGCGCCCTCAGCGTTCTCAGCGGTGAAAGGCAGTTCTGGGTTTTAAATCCGCTTTGATCCTGTAAATCTGCGTTCCATTGGCATTTCAGGTTTTTGACCGAATCCATTTTTCTTGGTGTCTTGGAGCCTCCTTGGTGCCTTGGTGTTGAAAAGCAGCATTTCAAATAGGGGCTGATATCATGTCAGGAAAAACAGCTTTAGAAATGAATCCCGCTGAGTGGCAGCGTTACCATCCTTTTCGTGGGAGAAAAGACAAAACTCTACAGGCCAATAAAACAGTTGAGGCACGAAACCTGGCAAATAAGTTAGCGACAGAATTGCGTCAACGGTTTGGTGCCCAAAGGGTTGTCCTGTTCGGCTCACTGGCCCGTGAAGAACTCACAGCACATTCTGACATCGACCTGGCTGTGTGGGGAATACCACCTGAAAAATTTTACTCTGCCGTCGCTTTTGTTACTGGAGCGAGTATTTCATGGTCTGTTGATTTGGTTGACGGTGAGGATTGCTCACCTGCATTACTGCAAAGCATTGATACAGAAGGTATTGAGCTGTGACGGCCAAAAACATTGACCCAACTGAGAGAATCCTTTCTGAATTGGTGGAGTTGTCCGTTCTTGTCGCGCGCGTTGAACAAGGATGGACAAAGGCGAGCAAAAGTCAGGACGATTTTTTTCTGGATAGTGTGGCCTTGAACCTTCACGGTTTCTATTCAGGATTCGAAAGAATTTTCGAGCGAATTTCTTCATTGATTGATGAAAATATTCCTGAAGGTGCCAATTGGCATCAGGAATTGCTAAACAAAATGACATTGGAAATCCCTGGTAAAAGACCTGCTGTTATATCAGAGGATCTCAAGAAAAATTTTGAGATGTATCGTGGTTTTCGTCATGTAGTGCGCAATGTGTATACATACCACATGAAACCAGAAAAAATTGAACCACTGGTCAAAAAACTTCCTTCTGTGTTCACAACTGCGGAAAAAGAGATTCAGGCATTTGTGGACTTTATGAAAAATAGAGCGGATGAAACCGGATAAGAGCGGATAGGGCACAAGCGAAGGCTTGGGGACACGGATCAAATCTGATCAAGGCGGATCAGGCAAAAGCAAGGCTGGATTCACCGCAGAGGACGCGAAGAGCGCGGAGGAAAGACTTTGAGAAAAGATTGTTGATTGTAAGGGTTTACTCAGCGCCCTCAGCGTTCTNGCGGATCAGGCAAAAGCAAGGCTGGATTCACCGCAGAGGACGCGAAGAGCGCGGAGGAAAGACTTTGAGAAAAGATTGTTGATTGTAAGGGTTTACTCAGCGCCCTTGGCGTACTCAGCGGTGAAAAAGGGTATGGGTTTTAAAACCGCTTTCATCCTGTAAATCCTGTCGCTTTAAGGGGCTTTTGATTTTTTTATTCAACCTTCACATTTGGGTAGTTAAAGAACGATATCTTGCTTTGAATTAGTTGATTGATTTCTGACAAGTCGCGGGTAAAGTTTATCGCATTGCTTGTTTATCCGCTGGTCGGTTGTCGACCAAAATCTTGTCAACAGGAAAAAGGGAGGAACACCATGGACGAAAAAACCTACATCGACGGTATGCTCACTCGGACACGGCTTTTCATCGACGAAGAGTCCATCCAGAAAGTCCGAAACACCACCGTCGCCATTGCCGGCATGGGTGGCGTCGGCTCCATCACCGTCGATCTTCTGGCGCGCTGGGGCGTGAAGAAATTCCGCCTGCTCGACATGGACAAGTACGAACCCACCAATCTCAACCGGCAGTTGCTCGCCACCTCCACAACCCTCGGCCAGAACAAGGTCGATGTCGCCGCCGAGCGCATCAAGGCGATCAATCCCCATGCCGAGGTGGAAAAAGTCGTCATCGAGATGGTCAACAACACCAACGCCCGTCCCTTTCTCGATGGCTGCGGCGTCGTCATCCAGACCGCCGATCGGCCCTCGGCCAAACTGCTCTACCTGGCGGCGCGCGATTGCAAAATCCCTCTGGTCAACGGCCATGCCACCGTCACCGGTGGACGCATCCAGGTGTTTGATTATCGCAAGTCCGAGTGCGAAACCGCCCTTGAGCGTCTGTGGCAGAATATCAAGCTCAAAGGCGGCAAGCCCATTACCGAGATGAATCCCGAAGAGGTTCAGGAGTACGACAAAAACTTTGTTCATCCTATGGCGCCATCATTGAATTTCGTGACCAATATGGTGGGGTGCTGGATTGTGGCCGAGGCCATTAAGGTGCTGACCGGCAAGGGTAAGGTGGCGCATTATCCGAAATATCTGGATTTCGATACGTTTGAACTAAGTATGCGTCTGCGCAATTCGCTCTCGCCCATCGATCCGATCAACATCAAGCGGGTTTCCGGGTTGGTGAAGAGTAAACTGGCTCGCTAATAACAGGATTTTTTATGGCAAGTTCCGAAGATCAACAAAAAAAGAAAAGCGAAGCCGAGCATTTCGACAAAATGGTTTCGGGTGGCAGTAAAGAAGTTGTTTTTTATGACACCGATTTTGTATCAAAGTTGGCGAAAGATATTGTCAGATTTGCCATTGACAAAGTTGGCAATGTTGACGGTAAAAAAGTCCTTCTCTATGGTTCCGGGGTCAACCTTGGACCCGCCATAGATTTCGTCAATGCAGGTGCAACCGTCGTGATGATTGATATCTCGCCAAAATCCGTTGAAACCCTAAACAAGATAATCCAGTCAAGAAACCTTGGCGAAAAAATTTCTGCAATCGTAATGGATTGTGAGAATTTGGAATTCGAGGACGGCAGTTTCGATTTTGTTTTCGGTCGAGCGATTTTGCATCACCTTGATGTCGAAAAGTCGCTTAAGGAAATTCAACGGATTTTGAAAAAGGGTGGGCGCTCGGTGTTTATCGAGCCCCTTGGGATGAATCCCCTTATCAACCTGTTTCGTTATTTAACGCCCTCCAGGCGCACACCCGACGAAAAGCCGTTTAACAGGAAAGAGTTTGATTTGTTCCAACGGATGAACTTTGAAAAGATAGAACATTTCGAGTTTTCACTCGTAACGAATGTCGGGATTTTTTGCGAAGCAGTGTTGAAATGGAAACTTTTCAAATATGAGACCCTCAAACGAATCGATGATGTTCTTTTGAGCAAGGTACGGTTTTTCAGGCGATTTTGCTGGAACACTGTACTGGTTTTTGAACGTTGATCGGGGTATGTATGATTTTCCATAGTCGGGAAAGGCGCAAGATGAAAAAAATATTTTTGTTGCTCTGCATTTTGCTTCTGGTGGCGCAGTTGGCTTCAGCTCAAATGGTTTCTGCCCCGCCGGACTACCGAAGTTGGCCCAGCCACCCCAGAGTGCCGACCATGACCCCCGACCAGATTCAGGAGCTCATGCTCAAAGGGGAAAAACTGGTGCTGATTTATGCCGGATTTCAAACCGATAGGGTCATCTGTGGATCCATCCATATTCCATATCAATTGACGCCGCCCTTTGGCGATGGAACTAAGGTGCAGCCGGTTTTTCCCAAGGATGCCTGGCTGGTCGCCTACTGCCCCTGACCGGCTGAAGAAGACAGCTCCCGTGTGGTGCAGTGGCTCAGGTATTTAGGTTATCAAAAAGTAGTTGCAGTGAAAACCGGACAGGCCGGCATGCGCCGTGCCGGTTTTGCCGAATGCTCGTTCGATTCGATGATTCGCGTGGGTCGTTAGGACTGATGGCAGGATTAATGACTTCGGTGGTGGATATTAAGCATAGCGCACTCCAGAAACCTTCCCCCACCAAATGGGTGCCCCTCGCAGGTGCCGATTGGCGAGTTCTGGATATTGTGCGAGCCGCCCCTGGTGCATTCTTTTCTTCCCAGCGGGCGGTGCTGCGTCTGGAAGAATATCTGGCCGGTATACTGGGTGTTTCTGTCCTTGCCACCGAGGTCGGGCGCACCGCGATAAGATTTGGTCTGACAGCCCTCGGCCTTGGAAGGGGAGAGGGCGTTTTGGTGCCTGCCATGGTTTGCCCCACAGTCATCAGCGCCATTCTCAATGCCGGCTGTCGCCCCGTTTTTGCCGATGTGGCAGAGGGTGAAATAACGGTCTCGGCGGAATCTTTACTACCTTTTTTCACTCCAGAGGTGCGCGCGGTTCTGGTGCCACATTTGTATTGTTTGAGTGCGCCGATGGTTGACATTGAAAATTTTTGCAAGGCCAAGGGGGTTTTTCTCATCGATGATGCCGCGCAAAGCTTTGGACTGCGGTACCAGGGGCAATATCTCGGCACTTTCGGCGATGTGGGTATATTGAGCTTTGGCCCCTTCAAGGGGATTGCTTCTCTTCGCGGGGGTGCCCTGGTCAGTCGGTCCCCCGGCCTTATTGAAAAAGCACGGATACAGCTTGTGCATAAGGAAAAAGCCTATGCTCCTTTCAGGCGTTGTATCAGTGGATACTTCAAGTATTTCAGGCGCCGGCATTTTTTGGAAAAAAAGCGTGAAAATACTAAATCCGGAAAAACTCCCCGGGGCCCAAAGGAAAGTGTGCCTGCTTACGCCGGTGGTTACTCCTTGACCGGGTTCGATGCGGCGCTGACCCGCCTCACCATCCTAAGACACGCAGAAATTTTACAAGCCCGGTCCTTGACAGCCGAAAAGGTTTTTCAGAGTTTGTCCGATACTGGGCTCTTTGGTTTTATCGGGGCGCCCGACCTCCCTTATGTCAAAATCCCCGTTCGCCTCCAAAGAGGCCACGACGCCAAGGAGGTCGTTGCCCTTTTGCGAGAACTCAAAATCGACGCTGAACGAATCTACCGTCCCGCGCACCTTGGCTCGTCGTTTCAACAATATGCCGCGCATTCTTTGCCGAATGCTGAAAAATGCCACCGGGAAATTATATTGTTGCCCAATCCGTACACTCAGGGTGAAGACGCCGTCGCCCGCATGGCGCAAGCCGTTCAATCCCTTTCGCGCCACCTTTAAGCTGGGTCAATCCTTATGTTGCAGTATCTGAAACAGACCCTCAGGCATTCCGCGGTCTACAGCTTTGCCAACGTGGTGCAAAAGGGGGTCGGCTTTCTCATGATCCCCGTTTATACGCATTTTCTCTCACCCGCGGAATACGGCGTCCTGGAAATGATGGACCTCACCATGATGGTCCTGTCGATGATCACCGGCATGAAAATCGGCGGCGCCGTCATTCGTTTCTATTTTCGCTACGATTCCTTAGAAGAAAAGCGCGAAGTCCTCTCCACCGGGCTGATCGGCATAACCATTTTTGCTCTGAGCATGGCTTTAGTTCTCGAAGCCCTGGCTCGGCCCATTTCGGGGTTACTTCTCGGCAGTGTCGAATATTACAGATTTTTTCAAATCATATTCATTTCCATGGCTCTGCAGACGGTGGCCGTCGTGCCCGAGAGCCTCCTGCTTGCGCAAAAGCGCTCCGTTGTTTTTTCAACGATCACCCTGCTCACTTTCGTGTCCTATCTATCCCTCAACATTCTCTTCATCGTAGGGATGAAGATGGGCGTTATGGGCATGGTGCTCAGTACGGTGATAACCAAGATCTTTAACGTCTCAATGCTGTTCGCGGTGACGCGGGGTGAATTCTCCTTTTCATTTTCCGTTGAGAAATTCAAGGCAATGCTGGCCTATTCCCTGCCTTTGATTCCTGCAGGCTTGTGTATGTTTGCCATTCATTATTCAGACCGTTTTTTTATCCAAAAATATGTGGGTCTTGAAAGTTTGGGTATATATTCGCTCGGCTATAAATTCGGCATGATTATCTCTATTTTAGTCACCCAACCAATCTTTCGCATCTGGAATACGCAGCGTTACGAAATCGCGAAATCAGCTGACGCCGACATCGTTTTCGGCCGCATGTTCACCTATATCCTCTTCGCTTTTTTGGGGGCCGGTTTGGTGATCAGCACTCTCATCGACGAGATTATCGGCATTATGGCCCCTGCGCAGTACCAGGGGGCGGCGGCTGTCGTGGCCCTGATCGTGTGTGGCTACATTCTTTTTGGCTGTGCGTCCTTTACGCAACTTGGCATGTTCATCAACTATAAGACAAAGTATGTTGCCTATATTAATTTCGCCACCGCACTTCTGAATGTTGTGATGAACCTGGTCCTGATTTCAAGATTTGGGATTATGGGCGCTGCGGTATCGACTATGCTCACCTTTTTCTCTCTTGCGTTTCTAAGCTATCTCGTTTCGCAGAAACTGCTCCCGGTGAAATACGAATATCTCAGAGTGGTCAAACTTGTTACACTTTCCATCGCATTATACGCCCTTTCCCGGGCCATTGATTTGTCATTGTGGCCCTCATTGGCGGCCAAGATCGGCTTGCTGAGTCTGTATCCCGGCCTCCTTTATGTGATCGGATTTTTCAGTGTCGCAGAGATTGCCAAGGGCCGGGAGTTGTTGCACAAATTTAGTCTGCGAAGGGGCCGTTCCGCGGCGAAAGGTTAACCTGTGGCCGCACGTCTCGATATTCTGACTTTTCATCGCATTATGCCTCGCCGGGAGCGGTACTTTATTCCCCCCATGGCTATGGAGGGAACAACCTTTACGCGGCTGGTCGAAAGGCTGGCGGCAGCGGGCAGGGTCATAGCCCTGGACGAAGGCGTGCAGCAACTGAAAGAAGGTCGGCTTGCGGGTCACAAGGTGGCCATTACCTTCGATGACGGATATATTGACAATTACACCCTGGCTCGCGACGTGTTGCAACGGGTAGGAGTGCACGCTAGTTTCTTCGTGCCTGTGACGCCTATAGACAAACAGTTGCCCTACTGGTGGGACCACTTGTTTGAGGTGTTGAAGTCAGAAGCAGTGGCCCTTTTCAAATGGGCATTGCAGCAGCCCAATCCGCAGCCTTTGCAGCATGCCCTTGAAACCGCTGCAGTGGCGACAAACGAGCCTGTCGGTGAGCGCTGTCGCAGGCTGGTCCAGGCACTCAATAACCTGGGCCAACGAGAGCGCCATGCATTCACCGAAGGGCTCGTTGGAGAATTCGGTTCTGTCCGGGGAGACCGGCTCCTTATGACCTGGGACGAAATCCGGCAAATGCAAAAGGATGGTTTCGCCATTGGCTCGCATTCCGTATCGCATATCCCTTTAACCGACCTCGATTTCCGTACCGCGAAAAACGAGATCGTTGCGTCGTCAAGGCTTCTGCGTGAACGCCTTGGGCAATGGCCCACCGGTTTCTGCTTTCCTCGTGGCGCTTTTACGGCAGACCATTCAAGCTTGGTGCGGGAAGCTGGTTATGACTATGCCGTTACGACCTGTTTTGGTGGTAATGACGCGCAAGCAGATCCCTTCTCGCTCAAGCGGCGCAATATGTCTGATTATCAAGGGGTCCGCAGCCGTTTCCCGGTCGCCATGCATTTGTTTGAACTGAGTGGCTGTCTGGATAAGTTTTTGGCAGCTAGAAGGGCTGGATGATCGTATGTTGCCGTTGAAAACTATCCTTTATTTGACTCTGTTTTGCCTTGCCTTGGTGGTGAGCGTTTTTCAGAATCCCATCGTTGGCATTTACGGCTACCTGGCCACCTACAATGTCAACCCCCTTGGCCAGTGGTGGGGCAGGTTCCTGCCTGGCTGGGCGGCACGCTACAGTTTCTGGCTGGCGCTGGCCATCGCGATGGGCATTGCTTTCAACTATTCAAAGCTTCGTTTTAAGCGGTTCTTCGAAACCCAGGAGCTCCTGCTCATTCTGTTCGTTGGAGTGATTTGGGCCTCGGTTTTTCTCGGACAGGGCAGCGGCATTGATTATAACGTCATGAAGATGACCAAGGTGGCCATTGTTCTTTTGATGGCCAGCCACATCATTACCACACGTCGCTATTTTCAAGGGATGATCTGGGTATTTGTTCTGTCCGGCCTTTATCTGGGATACGAACTATACAGTGGCTCTGGCGCCTATCGGGGCGGTCGATTTCATGCCGGGGTCGGTGGTTCTGATTTTGGCGAGGGAAATTTTCTGGCCGCTCATTTCGGGATTTTGCTGCCGTTTATCGGCGTAATGCTGATCAAGGGCAATTGGAAAGTCCGAGTTGTCTGTGTTCTAGCTGCCGCCTTTGTCGCAAACGCTATCGTTATCACCCAATCGCGGGGGATTTTCGTCGGGTTGGCGGCAGGTTTGCTAGCAGCTGTTTTTTTTACCATGCGCCTGAAAGGGTACCGCAAAAAGGTTCTAGCTTTAATTTTTATAGGATTGCTTGGTGTCGTTTACGTTGCCGACGACAATTTCTGGAACAGAATGCGGACAATTCAAATCGAAGAAGACGGCGTGCGCGACCGGTCAGCGGAAGGTCGGGTAGAGGCATGGCATGCTGCGTTGGCCATGGCTCGAGATTACCCACTTGGCGTTGGGGTTGGCCAGTTCTTCGGTCATGCTGGTGTCTATGTACCTGAAGCAGCAGGCCGCGATACTCACAATACTTATCTTCGCTGCCTTGCAGAACTCGGTTTTCATGGCCTACTAGTTCTGATTCTGATGATTTTCACCTCGTTTCTCATGTGCCGCCGTATCGAAATCGAATCAGCAAAATTGGCACCTGAAATTGGGAGATTCTTTCTGCTTAATGCCTATGCCATAAAGTTAGCACTCGTTGTTTATCTGGTCACAGCGATGTTTATATCCTCTGTTTACATCGAAGAAATGTATTGGCTTCTGATGATGCCGGTGTTTCTCAAGCGGGCAATGGAAAATGAGGTGGAGGACAATCGGACAGAGGAAAAAATCCGCCAAATCGTTGGTGACGCGTAGGGCTGCACCGACGTGCGCCCAGGGTTCTAAGTGTAATTGAATGTTCCCGTAGGGGCGAGGCAACGCCTCGCCCAGGCCGACCCAGCGGGGCGCCCCCACAACGATCGCGAGACCAGCGCAAAGGGCGCACGTCGGTGCGCCCCTACTGAAGAATGAACCGGTTTTTTATGAATGACACTGCAACAAAACAACAATGCCCCGCCGTCTGTCTGGTCTCGCCCTTTCCTCCACCTTATGGTGGCATGGCGATACAGGCGGAGAAACTGGCGGCGTTGCTGCGCGAACAGGGCAGCGAGGTTGTCGAGGTGCGCACCAATGGCGCGTCGGGGCAGGGCGGGGCCATGGCCCGAATTCCCGGAGTGCGCTCGATCATCAATCTTGCGCGTTTTCTGCGTGATCTCGATTCGGCGCTGCGCCGTACGGACGTGGTGTATTTTCTCAGCGGATTTTTCAACTTCTATTTTTGGGTCACTTTCCCGGCGTTGCTGCTGATTTATGCCCGGCGCAAACCGGTGGTGCTCAGCGCCAGAGGGGGCGATGCCGCGCGGTTTTTCCGGCGATACGGCAAACTGGTCGGCCCGGTTTTGCGGCGGGTTGATAAAATCACCACGCCATCGGGGTTTTTGCGCGATGTTTTCCGCGACGCATTTGCCCTTGAGGCACAAGTCATCCCCAACATCGCCGATCTGGATCAGTTTGAATTCCGGCGGCGCGACCAATTTCGCCCACGTCTGCTGGTGACGCGCAATCTTGAACAGATCTACGGCATCGACACCGTGTTGCGCGCTTTTGCGCTCGTGCGGGAGCAACATCCCGACGCCACCCTTGTCATCGCCGGCGGCGGAAGTCTGCGCGCCGAACTTGAGCAGTTGGCCGCCGAACTCAAGGTTGACGATGCCGTAACCTTCCACGGCCCTGTCAGCCACGCCCAGATTCAGCGCCTTTACGGTGAATACGATATTTACGTCAACGCCTCACGCATCGACAATCTGCCCGGCTCGCTGCTCGAAGCCTTCGCCAGCGGCCTGCCGGTGGTCTCCACCCGCGCCGGCGGCATTCCGTACATGGTTGAAGATGGCGTCACCGGGATGCTGGTCGCCGTGGATGACCACCAGGCCCTTGCCGAACAGGTCTTGCGCATTATCGACGACCCGGCGTTGGGTCTGGCCCTTGCCGATGCCGCATACGCCGAGTCGCAAAAATATGCCCGCAAAAACGTGGCACCGCAATTGGTGAATTTATTGGCGCAGCATGCGCGGCCGTAGGGGCGACCCGGTGGGTCGCCCTGGTTGGCGTACCCGGAATGTTGATTTGCATCACCCCGCGTGAAAGGGCGACCCGGTGGGTCGCCCATGACCGTCGACCAATGGCGCAAATCAGGGCGACGCACCGGGTCGCCCCTACGATGAAATGTTGTTTATTTGAAGAAAGGGAGGGGGGGCCATGTACAACCCCGACGTTCACAACCGGCAATCCATCCGGTTGCGGGATTTTGATTATGGCGATGCCGGGGCGTATTTCGTGACGGTATGCGCCTGGCGGCGCGAATGTTTGTTTGGTGATGTGGTCGATGGCGATGTGCGGTTGAATGAATTGGGGGTGTTGGTGCGGGACGAATGGTTGCGCACCCCGGAGGTACGGCCCAACGTTGTATTGGATGAATTTGTCGTGATGCCGAATCATTTTCACGCGATTTTATGGATCACCGACCCCGTAGGGGCACGGCGTGCCGTGCCCGGTTTTGATCCTGCCGTCCCCGGTCCAAACCCCGCACCACAAAACCAGGGCACGGCACGCCGTGCCCCTACGGTCGAAAAATTCGGTCGGCCTGTTGCGGGTTCATTGGCAACCATTGTTCGTTCATTCAAATCCGCCGCCACCAAACGCATCAACGCATTACGCAACAACGCCGGATGCCCGGTATGGCAACGCAATTATTATGAACACGTGATCCGCGGCGACCGCGATTTGCACGCGGTGCGGCAATATATTGCCGACAACCCGGCTAAATGGGCATTGGACACCAACCACCCTGACCGGATTTAACGGATGGTTCCCGTCGGGGCACGGCGTGCCGTGCCCTGGATTTCTGGGAATAGTGCTCCAGGAATGGGAACAAGGCCGCAGGCAGCCTTCGGGGGCCGCCAAATCATTGATTGCTATAGCAATCAAACGCCCTGACGGCTTGAAGGAAATTCTGCCTACGGGGGATGTGGATTTTACCAAATCGTTTGGGTTGGGGATTTGCGGATTTTTTCGTCCCGTGTAATCAATGGTATTTCGAAATGAAGCGCCGATGCGGCAATCAGGCGATCCGGCATGTCCGGAACATCGTTGCGGGGGATCTGTTGAATGGCAAGTGCGGCATCAAGGTCGACGGTATCAACGACCAGTCCGGTACTAGGGTCATCAATGGCTTCCAGTAATAATTCAAGGGCCTCTTGTGGAATCCTGCTCTTTTCGACGAGGTAGACAATTTCGACAATTGTGATGGCCGAAATATACATTTTGGAATGGGTCTGTCCAACATGGTCTATGGCCGCCGCGGCGCTTGGTGACAGCTTTTCAGGTTCGGACAAGAGCCAAATCAAGGTATGGGTATCGAGGTAAATGTCACTCATTTTTCGTCCCTGCCGGGGAAATTACCCCACATTTCCTTGCGGAGATTTGAGATTTCCCCGTCTGAAATGTGAACGGAAAATCGACTCCAGAGGTTCTTCAGGCTCCGCCGTTCAGCACTGGCGGTTTTGGTTTTGAGGAATTCAATAAAATCAATGACCTCGGTTTTTTTTTCAGGAGGAAGAGCGCGGAGAGATTCAATGATTTTTTTTTCTTCGGCCGATTGTGTGGACATGAGAGCCCCCTTGCTGGATTTGTAAATAAAATCTAGCATTTGTCTGAAATCCTGTCAAAAACGATTCGTTGGGATTGATTATCGCGGGCTTGAGTTGAATTGGCCTACCATGCCCGACTCGGAACGTGCCGTGCCCTGTTTTGACCGCGCCGTGCCCTGTTTTGACCGCGCCGTGCCCGATTCTGGCCGTTTGCCGTACCCTGGTTGCGGGTTGCAAATAAATAGAGAAAGGGCACGGCACGCCGTGCCCCTACGGGAGACAACACCAACACCATGCCCAAACCCAACGTCTTCATCACCATCGACACCGAACACAGCATCGGCGGCGCCTTTGCCGACCCGGCCCTCAAGCCCGTAGGCAACGACAAGCGCATCTATGGGCGTATTAACGGCCAGGAATACGGTATCCCGTTGATTATGGACATCGCCGATCGCTACGGCATTCCCCTCACTTTTTTCGTCGAAGTGCTCAACAAGTATTATTTTGGTGAGGAAGAAACCCGCGAGGTGTGCGAATACATTCTCGGACGCGGCCACGATGTCCAATTGCACCTGCACCCCAATTTTCTCAATTTTAAAGATTCCGACACGGCGGCGCGACAATATCGTGATAATATGTCGGCTTACGATCTCGATGCGCAGAAGGCCTTGATCACCGAAGGAAAAGAGCTTTTGACCCGCTACTGCGGCCGCGCACCGACGGCCTTTCGCGCCGGCAATTACGGCGCCGACGCAAACACCCTCAAGGCCCTTAAAAGCAACGGTATTTTCATGGACAGCTCATACAATGCCGCTTTTCCCAAACACAGCCGACGCCTTCACGCCGAAGCGCTCAACGACGCGGCTGAGATCGACGGGGTGTGGGAGCTGCCCATCACCAACTTTACCGAAAACATCCCCCTGCGCGGCGAACGCCTCAAGCCCTTGGACCTAAACGGCGTGAGCCTGGCCGAAATGAAAGCGGTCATCCACCAGGCACTCGATGACCGCGGGCCGCGCAACCTCACCCTGATTCTGCATTCCTTCAGCTTTCTCAAGGCCAGGGACGTGCAGTATCGCGAGTGTTCGGTACGCAAATATGTGATCGAGCGGTTTGAGGGGTTGTGCCGTACTCTTGCCGAATTGGGCGATAGGGTTCGGTGCCGCAGCTTTTCCGATCTGGCCGCGGAGGGGATGGAGCCGGTGGGAGAGGGGGCGGCGCAGGTGTTTCCGCGCATCTCTGCCGGGCTGTCGGTTTTGCGGGGTATTGAACAACAATATGGTGAGGTAAGTGCCCGCTGATGTCACAGTCACAGCTTCGTATTTTACATCTGGTCAATAATTTTGGTGTTGGTGGGCTTGAGAGCGTGATTCGCCAAATTGTTCTGACGCCGTGCAGTGAACTTCAGCCGCATGTGTGCGTCCTGAGCATGGCGGGCCGCTTTGCCAAGGCAGTCGCTGAAGAAGGCGTGCCTCTACATCATGTTGACCGGAAAAAAAAGAAAAAGCGCATAGGTGCGACCATCGCTGAAATATCCGAACTGGTAGCCCGCTGGCAAATCGATGTGATCCATTGTCATGACAGCAGTTCATGGTTTTTTGGCGCGATCGTGGGAAAGAAAATCTCTAAACGAGTCGTCGTCACTAGGCATGGCCGACTCGAAGAGTGGCGATGGAAAACCATAGCCTTGAACAAAATATTATCCCTGCTGACCGATCGCATCGTTGCGGTTTCTCCCGAAGTGCGGGACGATTTGGTCCAACGGGAGTTTATCAAGGGAAGCAAGGTTGACGTGATTTACAACGGAATCAACCTGGAACCCTTTGCCGTTGCCGGCAGTAAAGAGGCCGCAAAAAACAAATTGGGATTGGACGCCGGCAGTTTTGTCACGGGCACCGTCACGAGATTTTATCCGGTAAAAAATGTCGAATTGCAGATCGATATGGTTGAGCGTTTAAAAGACCGTATCCCACAGCTCAAACACCTCATCGTTGCGCCAATTGCCAACGACCTTGGAAGAAAGATCAAGGCGGATATCGCTGAGCGCGGGCTTGAGGGCAATATAGTGTTGCTTGGCTACCGCGAGGATATCCCACAGGTTTTAAAGGCGATGGACCTTTTTGTGCTGACTTCTCTTTCGGAAGGCACCTCTATTGCCCTGATTGAAGCCATCGCGGCCAACCTGCCGGTAGTGGTGAGCAACGTGGGGGGCAATCCGAATCTGGTCGAGGATGGGGTGAACGGCTTTTTGTTTGATCTGGATAAAGAAGGGGATTTTGAGGCCAAGGTGTTGCGGGTTTATGAAAACCGGGATGTTGCCGAAAAGTTCGCCTCGCAGCAAAGAGGGATTGCGGAAAAGTTTTCTGAAAAGAAAATGATCGCAAATTATAAATTCATCTATGAGAAATCTTGCAGATGAAATGGTTTATTAAGAACCATATATTTGCATTGGACGTTATGGAACTAATGTCGATGGATCTATCTCAAGATCTGTCTGCATTGAAAATAGCGCGACCTGAATTTGACGTTAAGGTTGTTAGGGTAATTGATCGGATTTTAGAAAAAAAAATTGAAAAAACAATTGATGAAATGGATTTAAAAAAAACATTCGATCTAAGTGAAGCAAAAAAAAGGTTAGCTAATGGCTATTATTTTTCTTATGCTTTGTCGCCCGAAGGAGAGGTTGTCGGGTGGTCATGGGCGGCAGTCAACAAAGTATATTTTTCGGAATTTAATAGAAATTTAAAAATAAATAGCAAAGAAGCTTTCACCTATAACGCGTTTGTGAGAAGTGACTACAGGGGTAAAAAAATAAACCGCTTCCTGAAGAATGCCTTGATTTCAAGATTAAAGAAAGATGGTTATAGTCAATTTTATGGTTACATACATACATGGAATAAATCTTCTATTAAGTCTTTAGAGTCAATCGGATTTAAACACGTTGGAAGAGTTTTTCATGGAAAGCTGTTATTTTTAGATTTTGTAAAAACAAAAAGGCATTAAAGAAATTATGGAGCAAATAGTTCTGCTAGACTTGAAATTTAATCATTTCCAGATAATGCGTAATTTCAATCAAACGCTATTCAGGATAGCTGTATATTCGAATTCAAGAAATATATTTCACAATACCGCAATAAAATTTGAACATATTAAAGCGGATGGTGATATCGACACCCAAATTTATTTGGCTGGGTTGTTGGCGTTAGGGGGAAATTTTAAAAAAAAACCCTTTATTGTTCCGGCTACTGATGAAGAGGTTTTGTTCTTATATAAAAATTCCGAAATTATTGAAAAATATTACACAATAAGCAATCCAAAAAAAGATATTGTTGAAAATGTAATAGACAAATTTAACATTCAAGATTTGTTGAAATTCCATGGTTTCACTTATCCTAAAACAGCCCTTTTAAGTGACGGTTTTGAAACCGATTTAAAGCTTGATTATCCTTGCATTATAAAATCTGCTTCCGCAGGCGATTGGAAAAACGAAAAGTCAAGTACCCTTGTGGGTGAAAGCAAAGCTGTTGTTGTCAATGACGCTGCGGAACTCGCATTATATTTTGAAAAATTTAAAAGAATTAGCCCTCGATTGATTGCTCAGGAAATTATTGAGCCGGCCGAAGGCGGCATTTTTTCTTTTTGCAGCTACTCGGACCGTGACGGAAAGGTGCTTCATGGTTTTGTCACGCAGAAGCTTATTCAATACCCCGAAGGTTTCGGCACCGCTGTGCTTTGTCAAACGGTGGACGATAATGAAGTCTATGAATTGGGTAGAAGTGTCATTGAGCGCCTTGGTGCCGATGGCGTTTGTGAAACTGAAATTATCCGTGATGCGCGCACAGGCAAGCTTATTATTATTGAGATCAACACCCGGCACTGGATGCAGCATCGGTTGTCGACGCGGTTAGGGGTCAATTATAGTTTGCTGGACTTCTATTACCGTACCGGAAACGATGAAAAGGTTCGAGAGTTTGTGGGCAACGCGAATGGCCGGCCGCGCAATTTTATCTGGTTTGATGATGTTGGTTTTATGATTTACGTCGTGAAAAACCTGTTTCAGCCTAGGAAATGTAAATTAAGGGAAGTGTGGCGCAATAAGTGGGAATTTTCCCTTTTTTCGCTGACGGATTTGCGGCCGTTTTGGGGCTGTGTCTGGCAAAAAGTGTCAAAATTTCGCTAACGGTGAGTAAGGGGGGTCTTATGGCAAGCCCTGGCGGTGGGTTGTCTAAGTCATTGGCTTGGCGGGTCAAGCTGTTTTCTTTGGCCAACAAAACAAGTGTTGGCGCGTCGCGTAACAATCCGTTTACCTACATGGGTTGCATGTGTAAGAGCTATAGCCTTTACCGGAAGCATGGTTTTCTTCCTGATGAGGCGATGAAGCTTGGACTTTTGAATTCAAAGGATGGCGTTGAAGGCAACTTCATCAGCAAAATTCAGTTGGTGGCCCGTCAGAAGTTTCTTAATCATCCATCTTTTCAAGAGATGACGGAAGATAAGGCCGTATTCTACACGTTTTGTTCCCGAATGGGTTTGCCCACACCGCGGCTTTTGGCATTGTTCTTTAGTGCGTCATCAGGCATGCAATGGGGCCAACGACCTCTCGCCGGTGAAAGTCAGTGGGTAGATTTTTTTGATAATTATTGCCCGCCTGAGTTTGTCGTTAAACCAAGCCTCGGTGTTTATGGCGAAGGCATACTTTTCGTTGAAAAAAATAGCCCTGGGTATTCCGGGGCAGAACTTTTCCGCACGCTACAAACCCATCCCAAATATCACTCCTTTGTTATTCAGGAATGTCTGCAAAATCACCCTGCGATCATGGCAATCAGTCCCAAGCGGGGCTTGCAAACAGTGCGCGTCATCACATTTGTGAAAGAAGATCTTAGCGTTGAGATTCTCATGGCCTACCTCAAGCCGATTGTGGGTGAAAACCGGATTGACAATCACAGCAAGGGGTTTACGGGAAATCTTCTCTGCCAGATCAACCTTTCAGATGGGACTCTGGGGGATTTAGTTATGGTGGGGCAGGAAGGCGTTATTAAATTAGAGGCGCATCCGGATACGGGAAGTGTGTTTAAGGGGCAGAAAATGCCGCTTTGGGATGAGCTTTGTGGGTTAGCGCGCAGTGCAGCGAAAGGGTTTTTGCCTATGCGTGCAATTGGATGGGATGTCGCCGTGACACCGGAGGGGCCGTTGATCATTGAAGGAAATGCGCGGTGGGATCCCCCGAAGTTTGGAAATATTGAATTTTTGATGTGTTCTATGGGGGATAGTGAAAAGGTGTAAGTTTTTCTATCTAAATTGCTGAGAATGCAGATCTATTGATATTTGAGGAATTATGGATTTAAGAAAACAGTATGAAATTCATGAAAAAATAAATCCAGACGGATTGTATTCGAAATATTTGGCATCAGAATTTATTTCTGTCGAACCGGAAGAAATTGGTAAAGATTGTATGCATTTTTGCGTCCCTTTTGAAGAGCCAGAAAATTCAATAAAGAAAATAGTTTATAAAATTATTTCGTTTTTCGAAATTTTATTCCCAGAGTTCAAAATTAAATTTTTAGATAATCTAGAAAAATTATCTAAAAATAAAAAATTTATAAAAAAAATAAATTATTTTAAAAAGAAATTTTTTAACGCAAATGCTTGCGCAAATTTGGCAATAGAGAGCGGTGCAAAATATGTAGTGGTTAATAGCAAGCTTGTTAAGGGTGAAAATGTAATTTTTGTAAAAAATGTTATCGATGCTTTTTTGTGTATGGCAATCTCTCATAGAGAAAAAATTAATAAAACTGTTGTTTCTATAACTGGTTCTTGTGGAAAAACGACAACAAAAGAGTTGATAGCAACTGTTATATCGACCGAAAAAATAGCGGTCAAAACCAGGAGAAATTTTAATACAAATATTGGTGTGGGTCACACCATTTTAAAAATTGGCAAATCTGTCGATGTTGGTGTCATCGAAATTGGATCTTCAGGGGGGCAATCTATTATAGATTTATGTCGGATTGCTCAACCTCAGCTTGGGCTTATAACAAATGTTGGTAAAGCGCATCTTAAAGGGTTTGGTGGTGTTCAAGGGATTGTAAAAATAAAACGTCAGCTTTTTGATTACATCTCTGAACATCAAGGTTTTTTCTTCGCCAACATCGACGACCCCAATATCGTCAAAATTGTTGCCGACTATCCCTCCGTTTGGTCCTACGGACAACACCCATTGGCCTATATTCGCGGTGAAGCCATTGAAAGTGCCCCTTTCCTCAAGGTCCGCTGGTTCGTTCCAGAAAAATTTCAAGATCAAGCTGGGGGGCCTATTTTAGACATTCAGACGCATCTTTTTGGCACCTACAATCTCTCAAATGTCCTCGCTGCCATTGCCGTTGGTGCCTACCTCGGTGTTAGCCCCGACAACATTCGCAAAGGAATTGAAACTTACGAGCCGGAAAATCACCGCTCGCAAATACTACCTAAGGGCGATATCACTTTCGTAATGGACGCCTACAACGCCAATCCCACCAGTATGCATGCCGCTATTGACGATTTTGGGAAACTTGAAGCCCCTAAAAAAATCGCCATACTTGGCGACATGCTGGAATTGGGGGATTACAGCCTTAAAGAGCATGAGGATATGGTCGCTAAGCTGGCCGCTATGAAACTCGATGCCGTTTTATTCGTGGGCAAAGAGTTTGGACGGGCCGGCGCACACAAAGTCGGGCGGCATTTTTCATCGGCGGCAAAGCTTGCTGATTCCTTATCGTATGACGACCTTCGCCACGCGTATGTTCTGGTCAAAGGCTCGCGCGGCATCGGCCTTGAGGCGATCCTCAAAAAGTTTGATTTGCCGCAGGAAGAAGCAGACGCCTAATGGTTATTCTGCCTGAGCCGTTGCGCCTCAAACTCAGAGTAAACTTCCTGATTCTTCATTTGCGCGGGCAGGGTATTCCCTGTTGGATTCAGGCCCATTACCGCACGCCCGATCGCGCCCACCGCTGGAGTACCGCTTATAGTGTTCTCAGCGGCAAAATCAACGTCGGCGATTTGCGTTGTCTTGCAGATGGTCGTGATCTTGACGGCAATCTCTGGTTTAAGCCTGAATGGGCGCCAGGGGCGGGCGACCGCGCACCGGCGAATGAGTTTGCAGCGATCGTGGCCAATGCAAATGAACTTGGCCCGCGCAAGCCAGTGTATGCTGAAGAAGGATATGCGTCGACTGACCCACGGCGGCGGCCAAATCTGGCGGAAATCCCCATATCAAAGCATATCACTGGACGCGCTATAGATTTGAATGTGGAGTGGGCAGCATTGGGTGGACCTTGGAGCGCGCAGGCCGATGAGCTCATCGCGCGCTATGGCTTGTGTCGTCCTGTTACCTCTGAAAGCTGGCATGTTGAAAGGAATAAGGCCCATGGCATGAATGTCCCGCTTAGGGAATTGTTTGTAGCCATTTGGAAGTATCTACTGCGCCGCTTCAAGTAAAAAGGGCTAAAATAATAAATAATTGGCATGTTGTCATCGGAACCCGCAAACTGAAAACCTTGTCTTGTGTCCGTTTTTTCATTTAAAAGGTTGAAACCTTTTTTATCTGCTTTGTGATTGGGAAAGAATGTCCTTTGTAAACTTTTATGTTGAAAAATATTTCAAAACTTTCTCGTTAACTTTTGTATGTTGTGTCAAGAATTTTTTGAAAAGTTTTTATTCTGCGCACCAAACTCATGGACGTCTATTTTAGAACGAAAAAATCTTATGGAAAAACTTAAAAAAAACGATGATTGCAAATTTAAAGTCAGCATTGTTATTCCGACTTTTAATAATGAAGAATACATATTGGATGCTTTGGAGAGTGTAATTAATCAAAGTTATAAAAATATTGAAATAGTTGTTGTCGATGATGGTTCGACAGATGGTACACAGTATGCTTTGGAAAAATATAAAAATAAGATC
This sequence comes from Geoalkalibacter ferrihydriticus DSM 17813, assembly GCF_000820505.1. Classification (NCBI taxonomy): domain Bacteria; kingdom Pseudomonadati; phylum Thermodesulfobacteriota; class Desulfuromonadia; order Desulfuromonadales; family Geoalkalibacteraceae; genus Geoalkalibacter; species Geoalkalibacter ferrihydriticus. The sequence continues at coordinate 21,943 of NZ_JWJD01000010.1, forward strand.
AAGTATATATATCAAAAAAATAGAGGTGTTTCTGCAGCGAGGAACAAAGGGATAAGTGTATCAACTGGAGATTTTATATGTTTTTTGGATTCAGATGATATCTTCGAAAAAAATAAAATTGAAAAACAATTAAAGATTCATAAAGAGAACGAACAGTTGTGTGTTTCATACACAGATATGGCAATTTTCAATGGCGGAAAAAATTTTGAAAAAAGTTACCATAAAAAGAATAATATGAATTGCCAAAGTGGATTTATATTTAAAAATGTTGTTCTTGGAAATATAATTTCAACAATAACTGTAATGATAAAGAGGGAAGTTTTCAATAACGTCGGGTTATTCGATGAAAGCTTGAATATAGGGGAAGATTACGATATGTGGCTCCGTATCGCTAGCCAGTACGAAGTTGGGTATGTTCCAGAGGTGCTTTCTTTTTACAGGCGTGGACACCAGAGTTTAACCACAAGGAAACCAACCTCTACATTCAGGGAGCCAGTTCTTGTGTCTATTATTAAAAAGCACCTCGCTTTGAATAAAGACCTAAAAAAACAAATTCCTATTGTAAAGCTCAGGAGAAGGCTTTTCCAACCTTATTTTGATAGTGGGTGGTCTCAATACCATGCCGGTAATTTTTTTCTTTCGTTCAATTATTTCAAGGCAGGTCTTCGATATTGGCCTTTAAATTTGAAAACTTATTTTTATTGCATTGCCTGTCTTGTAGGGAATTATTTAAATAAAAATAAAATTATGAAAAAATAATGGAATTATACGATCCGAATTAATAATGGTCGCATTGCGTTTGAAAAAATCACGCGGATTCAATTCGCTAGTTCAATAGGTGGATCAATTCCAAAAAATACCTGATTCGGGGTTTTGAACCCATGGCATTTTCTTGGGCGATTGTTGAGTTTTTCCATTACGGCCCACACTTCGGCATCAGAGACAGCGGCAAGATTTTGACCTTTAGGAAAATATTGCCGGATCAGACCGTTGGTATTCTCGTTCAGGTCCCGTTCCCAGGAATGGTAGGGATGGGCAAAGTATCCACTGGCATCGAGATCTTCGCCAATCCGCTGATGGTAGGCGAAATCCTTGCCGTTGTCATACGTCAGAGTTTGTCCCTCAGAGGCCAACGGTTTAGGCTGCGTCACGATAGCGTCCTCAACGTTTTGGGCCGACTGACTGGCAACCTTGGCAATGACGCTCAGTCGTGACTTGCGTTCCACCAGAGACACAAGTGCGGCCGCGCCGCGTTTGCCAACAACGGTATCGACTTCCCAGCCTCCGATTCGGCTTCGTTGATTAACAATATCAGGTCGCCCGTCGATAGAAACACGCCCTTTGATCTGTCCGCTGTCCGCGTCGATCAGGGCAACCATAGCGCTTTTTACGCGGTTTTTGGCAGCGCAGGCTGCGGTGCAGGTGGCGGTGCAGGTGGCGGTGCATATCCCCGCCATGTTGCTTGGCGAAGGATGTAGCGATAGCTCCATTTGTGGCTGACATTGATTGATTCTTCAAGTTGCACAGCCAATCGCTGACTTGCTCTGGGCTCCAGTCTTCGCGCAGCAGCCTCTCAGCCCGAGCCCAGGCCTGCGATGAAATTCGAGGCTTTGCCTTCCACGGCGCTTGAGGGCAAAAGTGTGCGCCTCCTTGGATAGCCTCTATGGCCGGGGTTACGACGAAGTTCTCGGCTGACGGTGGACTTGTGGTGCCCGATAATCTGAGCGATCTCGCTCTGATTTTGCCCGGCTGCATTCAGGGCATAAATCTGATATCGTTCTTCTCGAGTAAGCATCTGTGTAGTGACTCATCTGTGCTCCTCTAACTTTGGTCGGTGAGGGAAGCCATGAGCCTACCGCAGCTTACACTTCAAACCAACCTGGTAGAGTTCACCTACGAGTTGAATTCAGGTCATTTATTTAAATGAATTTGGAGAAATGCCGTGGAAATATATTATTGGAAGGTCAACCCTTCAAATTTTGGGGATGAATTGAACCCTTGGCTATGGAAAAAAATCTTGCCAGAAATTTTTTCATCAAGTGAGGTGGGGGATAATAGTGGAAAATTGTTTGTTGGAATTGGAACTTTAATAAATCATAAGCTACCGAAAGAGCGAGATAAAATAATTTTTGGAGCTGGTGTTGGGTATGGTGATTTGCCTACAATTGACGATTCTTACAGTATATATTTTGTTAGAGGCCCCCTAAGTGCAGATGCGCTTAAGTTAAGTAAGGATAAGTTTATAACCGATCCTGCTATACTGATTAATTCCTGTCTTGAGGATACAAAAAAGAAAATAGTAAATAAGCATAAAATTTCATTTTCTCCACATTATTCTTCTTACAAGTGGGGGGACTGGGATGAAGTTTGCAGAAAAGTTGGTATTAAATGCATAAGTCCGTTTCAAAAAGTAGATAAAGTTATTTTAGATATCTGTTCTAGCGAACTGGTTATAACTGATTCAATGCATGGTGCTATATTTGCTGATTCTTTAAGGATTCCATGGATTCCGATACACCCCAATTATGGGCATATACTCGATTTTAAATGGAGAGACTGGTCCCAATCAATGTGCCTTGAATACGCTCCCCATTATGTCGATCCTGTTTGGCGAGGTGGTTGTCATAAACCATTTAAGCAACAAATCAAAAACTTGATTAAGCGCGGTCTGCATTCTTCTGGCGTTTGGAGGGAGGGATGGGAGCCACCTGAAATGCCGCGAAGTAAACCAGGTGTTGTTGAGAAGGCAGGTGCTCAACTTTTAAGGTTAGCTAATAATGAACAGCGGTTTTTGAGCCGTGATAATATATTTGAAGATAAGCTAAATATGTGTTTAGAGAAAGTTGAACAATTCAGACGAGAATTCGCGCCTCGCTAGCTCTTACTCACATATAGCTTGAAAAAGACAGGCTTGGATGCTCTATGCGCATTAAAAACCCCATAATCATCTCCCAATTTGGCCCCCCCGCCCTGGCCGCTATCCGCAGCTGGGGCCGCCGTGGCGCTCGCGTCGGACTGATCCAGATCGTCGCCGAAGGCGAGCCTGTCCCTCAATCGCGCTATCTGGCCGACCATATCGCCATGACCGCGGATGACCTGCTCAACGGCGACGGATTGGCACGTGCCATTACATTTATGCGCGATTTCGGCGCCGATATTCTTCTGCCCATCAACGAACAATTCGCCTGTCTTCTGGATGAAAATCGGCATCTGCTGCCTGCGGGCATCAAGCTGATGTTTTCCGGCGCCGAGGCAACACGTGCCGTTCTGTCCAAAAGCCGCCAGATCGAAACGGCACGACGTTTAGGGATGTGCCTCTTGCCGACTTGGGAAATCGGGGGCGGAAATTTTGATTTTTCTGTATTCAGTGCAGAAGATTTTCCTTTGTGTTTGCGCCCCGCCAAACCGGGCGGTGTGCGGCCTTCATTCAAGGTTCAGATTGCGCGCAGCACAAAAGAGCTTGATGCCTTCATCGGGGGGATTAAGCAATTCGGCAGTCCGGTTTTGGCGCAACCCTTTACCAATGTGCCCAACCTGGTCGTGCATGGCGCGCGCGGTCCCGACGGAACCGCCTGCGGCGTAGAAGGCTTTATCGTTGCGCGCAAGTTCGAAGGGGTGACGTTGACGATTCGCCCCTTTGCCATCAGCGACGAACTGCGCCGCCAGTGCATGGCGTTTGTCGAAGAGTTTAAGGTGATCGGGCCCTATCATTTCGAATTTCTTTACGATCCGGCGACCGGCACACCCTGGTTTCTGGAACTCAACAGCCGCCTGGGTGGCACCACTGCCAAGGTGATGTCGTGCGGCTACGATGAACCGGCCTGGGCACTGAAAGCTTTTGGTTATGATGTTGATCCTGGCCGCACGCGCACCGACGTGACGGCCTCAAGCAAAAAAGCTATCGGCAAGTTTCTTCTCAGCGCCCTTAAAGGCAAGCTCACCCCCCTTGATTACCCTGACGAACCACGCTGGAAACGTATTGTCATGGCCCTCTACGGTTTTGCCGCCTGGCGCGATGATGTGTTTGCCTGGGATGATCTGCCTGCCGCAATGACGTTGTATGGTTTGACCCTCAATGGGAAGAAACAGGTGGAAAAGGTGCGGACGTAGGGGCAAGGCATGCCTTGCCCAGGGCGACGCATGCGTCGCCCCTGCGCGGAGCGGTTGGGTGAATCCGCAATGCGCGATGATGTTTGACCGTAGGGGCGCAGCATGCTGCGCCCTTTGCACTGAAATTAACGGAGGGAGGATTGGCCATGAACGGCGCCAAAAAAATCAAAAAGGTTCTGGTTCTGTGCGGAGGCAACTCATCGGAGCGCTCCGTTTCCTTGGTGAGCGGCAAGGCGTGCGCGGATGCTTTGCGGCGGCTTGGCTATGAGGTGTCCGTGGTGGATACCGACGACATGCGCGATGCGGTTCAACAGATCCTGAGCATCGCCCCGGATGTTGTTTTCAACGCCTTGCATGGCCGCCAGGGAGAAGACGGCTGCGTGCAGGGTTTTCTCAATCTGGTTGGACTTCCTTACACGCATTCGGGTGTCATGGCCTCGGCGGTTGCGATGGACAAGGTGGCGACCAAGCAATTGCTTGCAGGCGTCGGGGTGCCGAGCCCGGGGGGTATCACCTGCACCCTTTCCGCGCTGCGCGAGAAAGAGCTTATGGCGCGGCCCTATGTTGTCAAGCCGGTGTGCGACGGATCATCCAAGGGGGTTGTGATTGTGCAATCGGGTGAGGATCTGGACGCCTTGTTCGGCGATGCCGATCTCGCCCAGGAGGTGCTTGTCGAGGAATTTATCGCCGGACATGAATTGACCGTAGGCGTCATGGAGGGCAAGGCGTTTGCCGTGACCGAATTGAAACCCGAATCGGGCTGGTACGATTTCGAGGCCAAATACACCGCCGGAAAAACCCTGCACCTTTTGCCTGCCTCCCTGCCGCCCGTGGTTTATCAGGCTGCGCTGCGCCATGCCGAGCAGGCGCACGCGGTGTTGGGCTGCCGGGGTATCAGCCGTTCTGATTTTCGCTATGACCCCGCCCGGGAAAACGATGAAAACCATGGTCTGTATTTTCTCGAAATCAACACCCAACCCGGTATGACCGAACTGAGCCTTGCCCCGGAACAGGCCATTTATTGCGGATATACCTTTGATACCTTCGTGGATCGGTTGGTGCAATTGGCGCAGGTGGATTGAGCCGCAATCGGTCGTACACCGGTGCCTAGCCCAGGGCGACGCATGCGTCGCCCCTACGCGGAACGGTTGGATGAAACGGTTAATGCGCGGGGATGATTGACCGCATGGGCGCAGCATGCTGCGCCCATGTTATGCTTGCCCAGGGCGGTTTCGCCGTTAACGTGCGCGATTGGGAATTGGCGATCAACGGCCAACCCCTTTTTACCATCGACCCTCTGCGCTAGGAGGTTTTATGGAATCAGTGATCCGCGTTGTTGCACGTGATGATTTCCATTTGGAGTTATGGTTCAGAAGTGGAGAGCATCGTATTTTCGATGCCCGGCCTTATTTGGATCGAGGTGTGTTCCAGCGATTAAAGAACGTTGCCTTGTTCAAACAGGCGTATGTTGCCATGGACACAGTTTGTTGGCCCGGTGATCTGGATATCGCACCGGAAACTCTCTATGACCTGTCGGTTTTGGTAAAACGGACCGAAAACCATGCCTGTTGTTGAATGCATCGTAGGGGCGAGGCAGCGCCTCGCCCAGGGCGACGCATGCGTCGCCCCTGCGGGGTACGCGGTGCGGGTTGGCCCAATTAGCGTTTAAGCGTTTTGATCAAGTGTTCAATTTTGTCCATCGCTTCGAGAATATGTTCCAGATAAACCAGTCGTCACGTTTCATTGATAGATAACCCGCATCTCGGCCTTGATCCGATCAATCAGGCGGGGGCTTATGGCCGCTTCGGTGAGTAAATCGACGTGAATTCCTAAGGCTTCGCTTAATTCTCGTTGGATTTTGACCAGGGTGAGTAAACTTTTCCGATTTTTGAAGTCCACCAGGAGGTCGAGGTCGCTGTCCGGGCGGGCTTCGCCGCGGGCATGTGAGCCGAAAATGCCGATTCGGGCGGCATCATGATTTTTTAGGATGGCGATGAGTGTTGATTCCAAATCCTGGGGTATCATGGTTTCTCCTGAATTTACGGCATTATCTGGATGTTATCAAAAGGCATGGCTTGAATCAAAATAAAACCGGGCGCACATCGGTGCGCCCCTACCGTTTGTGGTTGGATGAATCGGTTAATGCGCGGGAATGATTGGCCGTAGGGGCGCACTGACGCGCGCCCTGATGGGTCGCCCGAACATAAACCTCGGGATGCGCTCGTTTGCGCGGCCGGGGGATTTTGTTAAGGTGTAGAGGTGCATATTAATGTGCCCCATTGTTTTCCCCGGCGGGAGGCGCGTATGACCCCACCCAGAAATCTTCTCATTTCCCTTATCTGTTTAACTCTGCTCACTTTTCTGCCCGCGTGCAATCGGTTTGCCTTGAGCGAAGGGCTTGATCAACGCCCGACTGCAATCCAATGGGCGGATCGCACGGATGATCTGCCGGTGCGGTTGATTGTCCGTGATACCGCCCCCGGCGGCCAGAAACGTGACCAGGAGCCGGTCACAACGGGGGTGCCTTTGCCGTTGAGCGCGGATATCGTCGACACCCGATCCCTGGTTCTGACCGATGTGCGGGGGCAGGCAGTCCCCGCGCAATTCACAGTTCTGGCGCGTTGGAACGGGCCGCTTGCAGATGAAACCCTTCCGATTCGCTGGGTGTTGGTGGATTTTCAAGCGGATGTTTCTGCGAGTGGTACAAGTGAGTATGAACTCAGCAAGACCGAACATGCTGGGGGTGGGTTTGAGAGTCCGGTTGAAATTATCGAACGCGCCGATCGGTTTCTCGTAGATACGGGTGCTGCGCGTTTTTCTATCAGCCGCAGTTATTTTAACCTGTTCGATCAGGTATGGGCCGGTAAGGGAGAAGGTTCACTGGTGGTGGATCAGGTGGAACGCGGCGGCGTGGTGTTGGTTGATAGGAACGGAAAACGTTTTTCATCGCTGAATGCGCCCCCGGAATCCATCGAAATCGAAGAGTACGGGCCGTTGCGTTCGGTGATACGGGTGCGTGGCGTGCTGCGCGCCGATGACGGCACCTATTTTGCCCCGCCGGTTAACAATAGTAAAGATTGGCCGCGTTTCAGCCAGCCCTACGAACATTCCTTCGTCTATTACAACTGTCGCATACATTTTTATGCCGGGAAAGATTATGTACGGGTGTTTTTCACCCTTGAGAACAACGGTGCTAACGGTCGCACGAATCCGGAGCAGCATTTTGCGCCCATTCAGTCGGTGTATTTTGACAGTGTTAGCCTCGGATTGAATTTGATAAATCAGCGACAGGCGACTGTAATCAGCGCAGATTTGCATGAGCGGCTGGATCAGGGATCCATCAGCTTATTGCAGAACTGGCGGGACGCAGCTGAAAGTACCAGAAACGGTACCTTGGTGCCCACATTTGCCGAGGGAGCATTTTATGTCCTGCTCCAAAACGATGAGAAAATTGCCGAGGGGCGGACCCATCCGGGATGGCTTAGCGTGCAGGGCGACAGGGGGGGCGTGAGTGTCGCGTTTCGTCATCTCTGGCAGAATTTTCCCAAAAAAATTATTGCCGCTCCTCAGGGTTTGAACCTGGTTTTATGGCCCGAGGAGGGGTATTACCCTCATTGCAGTCGTGACGATTTTCTCGACCAGAGATTTGCCATGTATTGCCATGAGGCGGGTCAGGATGCCGGATTGTACCTCTTTGACGGGGGGCGTCATAAAACACATGAAATGTTGCTGGCCTTTTCCGTGCGAGGAGAAAATCCTGACCCAGAAGGCTTGCATGCAGCTGTGGAACACCCACTCATGGCCTTGGCGCCGCCCGCCTGGTACAGCGATACCGGCGGTCTGGGCTTGATGGCACCGAGCGGTTTGACAATGGACAATGCCGAACTTGATGAGGCAATGGATCGCTACGATCGTTTGCAGATCGCTATGGTGGATGAAGAAGTTTCGCAAAACGAATGGACCATCAATACCCTGAAGACGCGTAGTCCTGCACATTGGAGTTCTAGCTACCAATATCGCTACTTCGGCTGGATGGGTTTTGGCGATCTGCTCTGGGCGGGGCAGGCGCCGAGTGCTCTACATTACGACTGGCCTTTTAGCATGCTGCTGCATTATTTGCGAACCGGACATCGCGGCCTGTTTGATGCCGGCGTCGAGATGGCGAAGCACCGCTACGACATCGATCAATATCACGGCGAGAGACGCGACAGTCGCGGCAATCATGTGTGGACCAATCACATGGCGTTTTATGAGTCCGAACGGCATTCCGATCCGAGTATTAATACCCATAATCCCGCGCGGGTGTCGATGAACAGCCACACTTGGAATGGCGGCCTGGTGCTGTATTATTTGCTGACGGGTGATCGTAAAGCTTGGGAAGCGGCAGTCGCCAATGGGCAGGCGGCTTTAAGCAGGCTGGAACGACGTTCACAAACGCAGGGGTGTGCCAGCCATGAGACACGCCAGGAAACATGGCCGATTCTCAACTTGGTGAACCTTTACCGGGTCAATGGTGATCCGCGATACCTGGAAGTCGCACGCAACATTGCCGTCAATCGGGTGGTGTATCGGGAGCAGCAGGCTGGAGGCCGTGGGCTGTTTGGTGCGGGGCGTGATTGCGATGACATCGACGGAGGGCGCCAGTCCAGCGTAATGTTTTCCTATGCCATTGATCCTTTGATTCAGGTTCATTTGGAAACTGGAGATGAGGACATTGCCGGTTTATTGATCCGTATGGCCGATTTTACCAAAGATATGCTGTTGTTTGGCGGCGATATGGATGACGAGGGCAAATATCGCCCTTTACAGAGTCCGTATGCCTGGCGCGAAACTGATGCCGAGGCAGACAGAAAGGGCGGTTTACTCAGGAATGTTTTTTGGCCTGATCTCTTTGCCTACGTTTATCGCCTTACGGGCGATGAAGAATATCTGCGCTGGGCCAGGCACAGTTTTCGCGATGCCATGTTTTACTACACTGTAGGTGGCAATCGCTATGTCAATCCTGGGCATCGCTCGCGCATCAGCTTTATCGACGGTATGTACTCCGGCAGCGAAACCAAGGCGCACGGCTGGATTGGTCGCACCAACCATGTTTATCTGCACACTGAGTACTGGTTACAACAGAATAATAATCCGTAGGGGCGCAGCATGCCTCGCCCAAGGCCACCCAACGCCTTGCCCCTCCATGATATCTATCTGCGATCATCCTGAATATCTGCGTCCCAAAGGGTTTTAGGCTCCCCAGAAGGGGACGTTCTTGATAAATTGATTAAAAATCTCAGCCGCAGCCTTTGTTTGGGTTGTAGAGACTACTTTTTTCCGGTTATGGATGCGAACTCCGTTGCAGAGGGGATCACGGTAAAACCTTCGGCATCCGCTGCATCGCGCAGCCGCTGATCGAGGCAGACAAAAACCGCCCCCTGTGGTTTGTTTTCGCACCAAACCAGACCCGCGGCCAACTGCAGAGAATCGGCAGCAGATAGGGGGTGTCTCCGGAGCAGGAGTCGCGCCGTATCGCGAACCTCATTAGATGGCGCCATTTCGTTCCAGTTCTCTGCTGCCGCATCAAGCTGTTCGCGGACTTTTCTCTCTTCGTCGTGACTGATTTTCCCAGTACGACGCGCTTTTGCAACAGCCGAGGTGCACTCAACCGATGTGCCCCACCAAACGATCATGGACCTGTCTTCTGCGAACATCCGGCGCGCTGCGGTCGAAAATTCCTCCTCCACCAACAACGGGATGATCGCACAACTATCCCAAAATCTCACCTCTCCTCCCTCTCTTCAATCAGCGCTGTACGTACAGCCCCTTCCGGGTCGGCAGGCCCCTTTTGTGCCCAAAAGTCAGCTTGGAAGCCTTTGCCCACCCGTGCCAGGCCGGCGGCTTCTAGCTTCGCTATATTCGTCCCTTCACCGGCCTCGTCTCGTCGCAACGGGACGATCTTTGCGAATGGATGGCCACGATCTGTCACCAGGATTTCCTCGCCCGATTTGACCTTCCTGAAATATCCACTCGGAGACTTTTTCAGTTCGCTCACCGATGCGCTTTCCATTATGTTCACCTCCTTGCGTTTGTGACCATTATGGTCTTATTGAAAAGACCTGTCAATACCTCTTCTTGGGGTGGGGTGGCGTACGACTCAAAGTACCTTGCGGAAGAAATTGCAGCGAGACGGGCTGACGTGGGGATTTGCGCCCAAGGCCGGCGAGGGCGGGGGAGCGCCCTCGGGAGGAGACGAGCGCGCCGGCGTGGCTACCTCGCCCAGGGCGACGCATGCGTCGCCCCTACATGGGTGGGTTGTGTGAATCCGCAATGCACGGGGATGTTTGATCGTAGGAGTGCAGCATGCTGCGCTCTGGTTGTCATGCGCCCCCTGATCGTTTATGGTTTAATGGTGTCGTAGGGGCAAGGCATGCCTTGCCCAGGGCGCAGCATGCTGCGCCCTGGTTGTGTGCCTTGATTGTATTGATGACAAATTGCAAAACCGGGCGCAGCATGCTGCGCCCCTACGAGAGACGATAGGCGGTTCTTGATGGTGTTTTGGCGTAAAATGTTTTATCTGTTGCGCAATCTTCTGGCAGTCTTTGGCCTTTTATGCCTGGTGGCGGGTGGAATCGGGGCGTTTGTGGTGGCCAAATCCTACAATCTGCCGCCGCGGGTTTTTGCGGAAAAAGTGTTGGCGAAGACCGGGCTTGATCGGTCTTCTTTTCTGGTTGGGCTGGTGCAGGCTGAACCGCTGAAACCCGAAGACGTGCGCCTTCCGGCACTTGATGATCCCGGCTGGAAGGGGCAGGGCGCGCGCAAGACGCGTACGCTGGCTCCGTTTTACTATTCCCGGGATGGACTGCCGGTTCCGCAAGTCTGGCTGAACGAGGCGCAACGCTTTGCTTATGTGCGCCCGCAGGCGCTTCGGCAGGTGGCGGTGGAAAATCCTAAAGAGGTACTGCAGGCGATCCGCAGTGCGGAGCCTGGTGATTTGATCTCTCTGGCGCCGGGGACTTACCGTTTTAACACGCGCAGCATCGGGGTGAGTCGACCCGGAACGGCCGAGCATCCCATCCAGGTGCGGGCGGCGGAACTCGGCCAGGTGCGGATTGAGTTGAACGGCCTGGAGGGTTTTCTGGTCAATGCGCCCTTCTGGGTATTTGAAAATCTCGATATCAAGGGCGTATGCAGCAACCATAGCTCTTGTGAGCATGCCTTTCATGTGGTCGGTGTGGGCCGAGGGTTTGTGCTGAGAAACAGCCGTCTGCACGAATTCAACGCGATGATCAAGGCCAATGGGCTGGATAGCCGCGACGGGGGCCGAAATTTTCCCGACGGAGCGCTGATCGAAGGGAACAGTTTTTTTAATTCGGAGATTCGCCAGACCCGCTCGCCGGTGGTCCCCATCGATGTCGTCGGCGCCGATGACTGGATCATCCGCGAAAACTTCATTGCCGATTACAGCAAGGGGCTGGGCGATCAGATCAGTACGGCGGCTTTCATCAAGGGCAATGCCTCGGGCGGGGTGTTCGAGAACAATCTGGTGGTGGGCGAGTATAATCATTCGGGCGGAGTGCGCCTGGGGCTGTCTTTTGGCGGCGGGGGAACCAGCAAGGGTGCGTCGCGTCACAAAGACAATTCCATTGAAAGCACTGGCGGCATCATGCGTAACAATGTAGTGATGTACACCCGTGATGTCGGCGTCTATCTTAACAAGGCAAGAGATACCCAGGTTTTGAATAACCTGCTTTTTCAGACAATGGGCATTGACGTACGTTTCCCGGTTTCGACAGCCGTCATTAAAAACAACGTGCTCAACGGCAAAATTCGCGAGCGCGACGGCGGCACGGCGATTATGGAAAACAACCTGATTCTTACCGGTGGATTTTTGAAGAAGGATTTTGACGATATTTTTCAGAACCCCCACGAGGGTGATTTTACCCTTGTCGACAGCGCACCGCTTCAGGACAAGGGTGTTCCCAATCAACATGTCCGCTTCGATTTCTGCGACCAGCCACGCGAGGGCGTGCCCAATCTGGGACCGTTCGAATCCGACTGCCGGCCGTTTTTTATGGGTGATTCAGTAAGAAGGTGAAGGAAGACTGATAAAGTCTGATAAAACCTTGGCTCACCGCAGAGAGCGCAGAGAGCGCAGAGGGTGCGGAGAGTGGCTTGAAAAGTTTTCTCAGCGGCCTCGGCGCTCTCTGCGGTGAAAAGGATTTCACGATTTTATCCGCTTTTATCAGATTTGATCCGTGTCCGACTCTCATTTATATAAACAAGGCTTTGATCAATGAGCAAACCGCTTCCCCCTCGCCGAAAAACCTCTTCGCGCGAGGCCTATTGGCGAGAAATGTTCAACGACTTTTCGGCGCTGGAGTCCGACCACGCCATTTCCGGCTGGTCGCCCCAGGGGCTGAGCCTTCGCATGAAATCGTATGTGCAGGCGCTGCCGTCGCTGAATCTGAAGCCGGGCGCGTTGGTGCTCGATTTGGGCTGTGGCGCCGGGGCGTATTCGCGTGTTTTGGGCGAAGCCGGCTTTCGCGTGACGGGTGTTGATTATGCCTGGCTGGTGGCGGGGCAGGCGCGCAGGCGCACGACGCTTAAAAACGTCGATTTTCTCTCGGGTGACGCGACCTGCCTGCCTTTTGCGGATAACCTTTTCGACCATGTGGTGTGTATCGGACTGTTTCAGTCGCTGCACAAGCACCGCGAAGCCATGGCGGAAATTCATCGCGTGCTCAAACCCGGTGGGGTGCTGTGCCTGATCACCCTCAACCGGCGCAATCTCAAGGCCGTGCTGGATCGCAAGCTGGGCCGCGAGGAAATCATCGTCGTTGAAGGTCAATCCCAGGCGCGGCTCAACACCTATGACCCAAAAGTGTTTCAGGACGAGTTGGCTGAGGTGGGTTTTATTGATTTGAATCGAAGGCCGGTGCAGATTTATCCGGAATGGTTGAATCCCGTGTCAACCGTCATCGATTTATGGAGCCGCGTGCCGGCTTTGGGCGACCTGACCGCCCGTTCGTTTATGATCACAGGGACAAAACCCCCGTAGGGGCGACGCATGCGTCGCCCTGGTCAAACACGGCACCCCGGTAAAATAGAGGCTAAGTCACAAAATCTCCAGATGGTTTTCTTGAAAACTTCTCCAGAACGCCGAACCGCTGTGCCGTAATTGTTGGAACTCCTCAGGCGTGTAGACAAGGATGTCAATAGGAATGCCGAGATCCAGAAGATCGAAAAACCGGCGTGGCCGTTCAATGAACGATTGCTGGCTTTCTGTCACGATCAGCAGATCAAGGTCGGACCACACAGTCAGCTTGTTTAGGGCATACGAACCGAAGATATAAGCCTCTTTAACTTCATGATGGATGAGCTTTTCGCGGAGAAAATCTTCAATTTCCTGCTTGGAATAATCGAGGATGCTTTTGGCGGGGCGACTCTGATCAAGAATTTTCGTCATCATTCTGCAGTCGCTTTCGAATGGCACTGAAAATTTCGTGAGCAGATTTCAGGGCCCGCTGAGCTTGCTCCTCGGTCAGGATTTCAAAAGGAGCCCCAGAGGGGAAAGCATCGGGGTATCGTGCGGAGATATAATAGAGATCGAGTTCACGGCAATTTTTTTCCAGGTCTCCATTTTCGCCGAGACTTTTGACGATTTGGAAAAGGGAATGCGTCCGAACAGTATCGAAGCCTTTATGAAAGCAGTAGGCTTTGAGTGCTTTTTCGCTGGCCTGCTGGGCGATAAAGCACGTTTGAGCATAGAATTTTCCGTTTAAGCTATGCTCAGCCCATAAAAGATCGTTTTCGGCTTGGCGAAGCCAATCAATGTGCCTGTTCATCTTCTTGAAATCCCTTGGTTTCAGTTAGATTGTAAATTTACTTGAACTCCCGGCCATTGTCAAAGAGACTGGTCAAAAACGATACCCGGGTGAATTTGGAACAACCTTGGTACGGAAACCGGTGATTCCACCTGGGGACGAAATAGACGGCGAGGGCAGGGCGCAGCATGCTGCGCCCCTACGGGAAATGCCGGCAATGCATCGAATGTAGGGGCGACGCATGCGTCGCCCTGCTCTATAGGGCAAAAAATTCACCGGGTGTCAGAGCGGGGATTGTTGAACCTGAGAAATCCTTGCTGTTGCGGGTGATGATAAAATCACAGGCTTTCTTTTCTGCTGATGCGCAGATGACCGCATCCTCAAAGTCGGAGAACTGTAAATTCCTGGCGCGGAGAAAAATTGCCTTGTCGGCCGGTATGACTGAAAAATTCTGTAGCAGCCAGTCGATCAATTCATCGCTCTGTTGTTTACCAGAGTATTTTTGAACGAGGTAGTGAAGGGTGGTCAGGGCATGCGCCGCGATGCAGCCGCAGTTTTTTTTCAACGCGAAATCGAGAATTCTGGCAGAAGCTTCATAGTGGGGCTGCCTTTTCTGGACAACATCAAGAAAAATATTGAGATCAAGCAGGAGTCTCATTGATGCTTATCCTTCATGGCCTCATGATATTCTTTGCTCGTATCGATTTCTTCGGGGACAATGCCGCTGAAACGCAGAATATCAGGATGTATACCCCCTTCGGGCCCTCTGCGTAATTGTTTGAGGTAGCGATCAATCAACTCGGTCATGGTAATTCCGTGTTTAGACGCGTATTTTTTGGCAAATTCAATGTCTTCTTCCGGTAACCGAATGGTGAGTTTGCGGGTTGCCATCGGTAAACTCCTTTTATTGAATTGATACGGCTATTTTACGGGAAATGTATGGCCAGGTCAATTTTCGGAAATGGGTTGAATGACGGAAACAGGGCGACCCAACGGGTCGCCCCTACAATGACGAATAAGGTCTTCTTTTAATGTGCGGAATCAGCGGTATATATAATCTTGACCAGCGTCCCGTCGACGGCGATTTGCTGCGGCGCATGAACGACACTCTGATCCATCGCGGTCCCGACGGCAGCGGCTTGTTCGTGGATGGAAATATCGGCCTGGGGCATCGGCGCCTTTCCATCATCGACCTGCATACCGGCGATCAGCCGATGGCGACGCCCGAGGGCGATGTGCAGGTGGTGTTCAACGGGGAAATCTACAATTTCCTTGAACTCCGCAGTGAATTGGAGGCCCGGGGACATGTTTTCCGCACCCACAGTGACACAGAAACCCTCCTGCACGGTTATCGTGAGTGGGGTCTTGGATTTGTTGAGCGTTTGCGCGGCATGTTTGCCATCGCTCTGTGGGACAGCCGTGAGCGTAAGCTGATTCTGGTTCGCGACCGATTGGGTAAGAAACCGTTGTATTACCATTTTGACGGCCGTCGTCTTGTGTTCGGCTCGGAGATGAAGGCGCTGCTGGCGGATGATTCGATCCCTCGGGAGATGGATCTGCAGGCGCTGGATGCCTACTTGAGCTTTGGTTATGTGCCTTCGCCGCTGTCGATCTTTTCGGCCATCCGCAAACTGCCTCCGGCCCACCTGGCCGTGTGCGCGGGAGACCGTCTGGAGATCCGGCCGTACTGGGATCTCGATATGAGCCATGGCGGCGAATCGATCTCCGAAGAGCGTGCGGTGGAAGAGCTGCNGGATTCTTCCGCTGTGGTTGCGGCGATGGCGGGGATGACGAATGATCCGGTGCGCACGGCGGCCATCGGCTTTGCCGAAAAGAGATTCAATGAGCTTGAATATGCCCGCGTGGTTGCCGAACGCTACCATACGGCTCATAAGGAGTTTGTCGTAGAGCCCGATGCCCTTGGGATCCTGGACAAGCTGGTGTGGCATTTTGACGAACCCTTCGCCGATTCGTCGGCGATTCCCACCTGGTATGTCTCGCAGATGGCGCGGCAGCAGGTAACGGTGGCTCTTTCCGGCGACGGCGGCGATGAGACGTTTGCCGGCTATGTGCAGCGCTACTCCATGAACCTTTTCGAGGACCAGTGGCGCAGGCGGCTGCCGGGCTTCGCTCGCAGGGGCCTACTGGGTCCGCTGGCAAAGGTTTATCCCCAGGTCGATTCTCTGCCGCGGCCGCTGCGGTTGAAATCGTTCATGACCAATCTGTCGCTGCCGGTCGAACAGGCGTATTTTCGCGATATGTCTTTTTACTTCAAGCCCGAGGCCAAGGCTCGCCTGCTGAAGCCGGACATAGCCGAGCGGATGCGGGGCGGGGCTGAAGGTTTCATGGCGCAGCCTTTTGCGCGTAACCGCAACCCCGATGTGACCAGCCGCGTGCAGTATGTCGATATCAAATCTTATCTGCCTGAGGATATTCTGGTTAAAGTTGACCGCATGAGCATGGCCCACTCCCTGGAGGTACGCGCACCGATACTGGATCACAAAGTGATGGAATACGCCGCGCGCCTGCCTTCAAATCTGAAATTGCGCGGCAGTGAAGGCAAATACATTTTTAAGAAGATGAACGAGTCACGCCTTTCCCAAGACATCCTTTATCGCAAGAAGCAGGGCTTCTGCGTGCCGCTGGCCGCATGGCTGCGCGGCGGCCTTAAGGACAAGGCGCATGAGGCGTTGTTCGGACGTGCTGCGGATCTGGCAGAGCTGTTCGATATGAATTATGTCTCGGATTTATGGGAAAGGCATCAGTCGAACCGGCATGATAATGCCACCCCCCTGTGGGGGTTGGTGATGCTGGGCCTGTGGCGTAAAATGGTTAAGAATTCGGGGTGAAATCCCGAAACGGGGTGCATGACGGGGACAGGGCGCACATCGGTGCGCCCCTACGGGGAGCGCCGGAAATGCATTGGATGTAGGGGCGACCCGCTGGGTCGCCCTGGTCAATCACGGTTTGCCGGTAGATAAAACCCACCCGACGCGGCCGTAGGGGCACGGCGTGCCGTGCCCGGATGTTTCATTACTGCCTTTTTGAAAAGGCAAAAACAAGAGAAAATTTAATGCATCAAGAGGGATACACTGCCTCTGATTGCAATGTCGCGTAGAGCAAAACCTTGAGGCGAATCACAACCTTGACCCCAGCCTGCTGCGGCGTTACGATATGCGCATGAGGTGCGCATAGGAGGTGATGATGACGAGACCCGCGAAGAAACAGGCGACGAATTTGAGTATCAGGAGCGATCTTTTGCGGCAGGCAAAAGCCCGGAACATCAATCTGTCGCGCACCCTTGAGGAGAGTCTTGAGACACTGCTGAAGGAGCAGGATCGGCAGACCTGGTTGGAGCAGAACCGGGATGCCATGGATGCGGCGAATCGGTTTGTTGCTGAGAACGGTCTGTGGAGTGACGGTCTGAGGCAGTTCTGATGGCACAGTTCGATGTCTATGAGGCGAGGGGCGGTGGCGTTGATTTACTTCTGGTTCTTCAGGATGACATGCTGGAGCAACTATCGACACGGGTGGTCGCGCCCCTTGTGTTACCGGAAAATCTGGGGCCTGCGATGAAAACTGTCAATCCTCGGATTTCCGTCGGCGGTGTTGATTATGTCTTGCTGACGCATCTTCTGGCCGCTATCCCCATTGCATCTCTGGGAAAACCTGCCGGTTCCGTAAAAGGCCAAAGAAACGAAATCATCGGTGCGATTGATTTTCTTTTTATCGGGATTTGAGACTTGGCCGGATTCCAGTCATGAAATCCGCGTTTATCCTGAAAATCTATGTTCCATGGGGGGGGTTATTTACTGCATGGCCAGAAACTCTGCCGGTGTCGCTGCCGGGACGCTTGAGTGCGTGAAATCCTTGCTGTTGCGGGTTATGATGAAGCGGCAGTGATTTTCTCGGCGCGGACGACGGTGTCGTTTTATCCGCTTATATCAGACTTGATCCGTGTCCCATTGAGGTTTACGGTTCGTAGATTTAAAGGACGCCATCCATGCACCCATTGCTGGTCAAAAAAATAATTTATCCTTTGCATGAGAAGGTCTTCGGCCGCAAAACCTTTGCCTATCTTGAGGAGTTGGAACAGCAACAGTGGCTGAGTCCGAACCAGCTGGAGGATTTGCGTTTTCGCAAGCTGCGCGATCTGCTGTTGCATGCCCAGGCCAACATTCCCTTTTACGCCGAGCGTTTTTCTGCAGCCGGTTTTGATCCCGCGCGTATGCAGGATCTGAATGATTTTAAAAAGATACCGCCCTTGTCGAAAGCCGAGATCAAACGTAATCTCGATAAAATGACCTGGGCGGCTTGCCCCGGCGGGCTGTATCGGTACAATACGGGGGGCTCATCGGGTGAGCCGCTGATTTTTTATTTCGATCGGCGGCGCCAGGCCAT
Organism: Geoalkalibacter ferrihydriticus DSM 17813; assembly: GCF_000820505.1. NCBI lineage: Bacteria > Pseudomonadati > Thermodesulfobacteriota > Desulfuromonadia > Desulfuromonadales > Geoalkalibacteraceae > Geoalkalibacter > Geoalkalibacter ferrihydriticus. Next base: position 40,263 of record NZ_JWJD01000010.1, read on the forward strand.
GGACAAAGCGGCGCGTATGCTGACGCATCGCTGGTGGGGCTGCGATGTCGGCGATCCGGAACTTTATCTGTGGGGATCGCCTCTGGAGGTGAAAAAGCAGGATCGCATGAAGGATCTGCGCGACCGCTTGACCAATGAGTTGCTGATCAGCGCTTTTGAGATTTCGGCGCAGAAGGTTCCTGAAATTTACGCTTCGTTTGAAAAGTTCCGGCCCAAGAGCGTTTTCGGATATCCCAGCACCATTGCCCTGTTTGCCGACATGGCCGCACAACAGAATGTGGATCTCAAAGCACTTGGCGTACAGGTGGTGTTTTCTACCGCCGAAGTGCTCTACGACCATCAGCGCGAGGCGATATCGCAGGGATTCGGCGCAATTCCGGTGGTGGATGGTTACGGCAGCCGCGAGGGCGGATTTGTCAGCCATCAATGCCGTGAAGGTCGCCATCACCTCCTGGACCCTAATTTCGTCGTCGAGTTTTTGCAGGATGACCGCACCGTGGAAGAGGGCGAGGACGGCGAAATCGTCTTGACCCACCTGGACAACTGGGGCATGCCTTTTATCCGCTACCGCACCGGCGATGTGGCGCAACCCGGACCCGCCGGCTGCGCTTGCGGGCGAGGGCTTGCGACCATGCAGAAAATCCAGGGTCGCACCACGGATTTTATCGTGACTCCCGACGGCCGCTGGCAGCACGCCCTGTCGGTTATTTACGTGGTGCGTGATATCAGCGGCGTCGAGCAGTTCAAGATTGTGCAGGAAGCGGTGGATGAGGTGCGGGTGCTGCTCACGACCAACGAGATGTACCCCGCCGACGGTGATGCCCGCATTGTCGCCGGTTTCCACAAACGCATGGGTGAGGACGTGCGGGTGAGCGTGGAACACATGACCGACATTCCCCGCGAGGCCTCGGGCAAATTCCGCTACGTGGTGTCGAAGGTTGCACGCCCGTAGGGGCGATGCATGCGTCGCCCGATCTTGGGTCGATCAATTAATTCGACCGAATCGGGTATGCAAACCAGGGCGACGCATGCGTCGCCCCTACGTCGGATTGGTTTTGATTTCGTTTTGTTTGCGGGAGGGGGGGAATTATGTACAACCCCGACGTTCACAATCGTCGGTCGATCCGGTTGCGCGATTTTAATTATGACGATGGCGGGGCGTATTTCGTGACTGCATGCGCTTGGCGGCGCGAATGTTTGTTTGGCGATGTGGTCGATGGGTTGGTAAGGTTGAACGAATTGGGGATGGTGGTGCGGGATTGCTGGACCGCCATTCCACAACATTTCCCGCATGTCGAATTAGATGAATTCATCATCATGCCGAATCACATACATGGGGTATTTTGGATTGTGAATGACAATTCCCCCGTAGGGGCGACGCATGCGTCGCCCGATCTTGGGTCGATCAATCCAGCCGAAACGGGCGCGTTAACCAGGGCGACGCATGCGTCGCCCCTACGGCGACCCGGGCCGAAACGTCGTTCCGTTGGGGCCATTGTCGGTTCATTCAAATCCGCCGCCACCAAACGCATCAACGCAATGCGCGATGACGTCGGGTGCCCGGTCTGGCAACGCAATTATTACGAACACGTTATTCGAGACGAACGTGATTTGCACGCAGTGCGGCAATATATCGCCGACAATCCGGCAAAATGGGAATTGGACACCAATCATCCAGCGCGGATTTGACCCCGTAGGGGCGACGCATGCGTCGCCCGATCTTGGGTCGATCAGTCCGGCCTGATCGGGTACGCAAACCAGGGCGACGCATGCGTCGCCCCTACGTCGAATTGGATGAATTTGTCGTGATGCCGAATCAGGTTCACGCGATTTTTTGGATCACCTGCCCCGTGGGTGCACCTTATAACGGGAGCCCTTCATTGAATTCCGGTTTGCTTTCTGCTAACATTGCATATGTTTACCGTTGAGTATTCGAAGCCGGCGCGAAAGGCGCTGAAAGCCATGCCGCGCAATTCGGCCAAACTTATCTTTGAAAAGATCGAGGCTTTGGCGGTTGATCCTTTCGCTGCGAACAATAATGTTCGCAAATTGACCCAACATCCGGGGTATCGGCTCAGGGTCGGCGATTGGAGAGTCGTATATCTCGTGCAGGAAGAGGCGTTGTTGATTGCCGTCGTGCGTATCGCATCACGGGGAGATGTGTATCAATGAAAGCACAGATTATCGAAAAAAACGGTAAGCCGGAATACGCGGTCATTCCCTATGAAGACTACCTTCGTATGCTTGCGCACATGGAAGATAAGGTGGATGCACAGGGCGTTGCTGAATTTCACGAAAATTATGTCGCCGGCCGCGAACAGCTTGTCCCCGCCGAAATTCTCCGGCGCGAGCTTGAGGGTGAATCGCCCATCAAGCTCTGGCGTGAGAATCGTGGCTTGACTCAGCAGGAACTCGCCGACAGGGTTGGTATCAGCAAGCCGTATCTCTCCCAGATCGAGTCCGGCAAACGTCAAGGTACCATAGAAACCCTGTCTGCCATTGCCCGCGCGCTTGATGTGTCTTTGGAATTGCTGACTGACTAACCAGGGCGCAGCATGCGTCGCCCCTACGGGGACGAAGGAGATATATGCCAAGGTTTTTTTTGCTGCTTTTCGTTCTGCTTTTTCCTTTGACCGCCCACGCCCTGGCTCCTGCGGAGGTTGTGGTTGTCGCCAATCGGTTCGTCGAAGGCAGTGTGCCGCTGGCGCGTTATTACATGGAGCAGCGTGGTATTCCCGCAGAGAACCTGATCCGTGTGCGCACTACGGATAAAGAAACGGTTAGTCGTCGGCATTACGACAGTGAAATCGCCAAGCCGGTGCGCAAATTCCTGGAAAAACGCGGCGCCGCACAACCGGTGGGCGCCGTTGTGCTTATGTGGGGTATGCCCCTGCGAGTTTCCGCACCAGTGCTTACCCGCGAGCAGGAACGGGAAAAAGCGCAGCTTGAACAGGCGCGTGAGGATCTGCGCGCGGAACGGCGCGCTTTGCAAGAGTTGACGGATGAGGAAGCCACAGAGGATCCTAAAGTCCGCGAGCGCACCATTACGGGGCAGATCAAGGTCATCGATGAGGCATTAAAGGGGTTCAGCCCCGGTTGGTCTTCGGCTTCGGTCGACTCGGAGCTTTCCCTGGTCATGGCCGGCGACTATCCCTTGGCGGGCATGCTTCCCAATCCCTATTTCTACGGTAACCGCAGCAAGCAAGCCGAGATGCCCGTCGGCCGGGACGAGGTGCTGGCAGTGAGTCGCCTGGATGGTGCGACTCAAGACATCGTGCGGCGCGTCATCGACGATACGCTCTATGCCGAGGAACACGGGCTTTCGGGCAAGGCCTATTTCGATGCACGCTGGCCCAAGCCGCAAAGTGACAACGCCAGCGGTTATGCCTTTTATGACCAATCCCTGCATCTGGCCGCCGGATGGGTCCGCCAAAAAACGCAGATGCCGGTCATTGTCGAAGATACCCAGAAGTTGTTTCAGCCGGGAGAGGCCCCCGATGCGGCTCTTTACGCGGGCTGGTACAGTCTGGCACGTTATGTGGACGCCTTCACCTGGACGCGGGGTGCTGTCGGCTACCACATCGCCAGTCAGGAGTGCCAGTCGCTGCGGCGCGGCCAATACTGGTGCAAGCGCATGCTCGATGAAGGGGTGGCCGTCACTATCGGCCCCGTTGGCGAGCCCTACGTGCAGGCTTATCCGGTACCGGAAATATTTTTCGGACTGCTTGTGGAGGGCTCCTATTCTCTGGCCGAATGTTATATGATGAGTCTTCCCTGGCTTTCATGGAAGATGGTCATGGTGGGCGACCCCCTGTACCGGCCCTTTGGGGCAGAAGGCAGGGGTGAGTGAGGTGGGCGAATAATGACAACCACCAGGGACAGGTTTTGAGATCAAGGGCGACTCACCGCAGAGGACGCGAAGAGCGCAGAGAATGGCCTAGAGAGAAGCATGGAAAAATCTCAAGGATTTTCTCTGTGTCCTCGGCGTTCTCAGCGGTAAAGAATGCTTTGGGTTTGAAGGTTTCTACAACTGACCAAGGACAGCTTACAAATCAAGTTTAATTCACCGCAGAGGACGCGAAGATCGCAGAGAATGGGCCTAGAGAGAAGCAAGAAAAAATCTCAAGGATTTTCTCTGTGTCCTCGGCGTTCTCAGCGGTAAAGAATGCTTTGGGTTTGAAGGTTTNTTTCTACAACTGACCAAGGACAGCTTACAAATCAGGTTTAATTCACCGCAGAGGACGCGAAGAGTGCAGAGAATGGCCTAGAGAGAAGCAAGAAAAAATCTCAAGGATTTTCTCTGTGTCCTCGGCGTTCTCAGCGGTAAAGAATGCTTTGGGTTTGAAGGTTTTCTACAACTGACCAAGGACAGCTTACAAATCAGGTTTAATTCACCGCAGAGGACGCGAAGAGTGCAGAGAATGGGCCTAGAGAGAAGCAAGAAAAAATCTCAAGGATTTTCTCTGTGTCCTCGGCGGTCTCAGCGGTAAAGAATACTTTGGGTTTGAAGGTTTTCTACAACTGACCAAGGACAGCTTACAAATCAAGTTTAATTCACCGCAGAGGACGCGAAGATCGCAGAGAATGGGCCTAGAGAGAAGCAAGAAAAAATCTCAAGGATTTTCTCTGTGTCCTCGGCGTTCTCAGCGGTAAAGAATGCTTTGGGTTTGAAGGTTTTCTACAACTGACCAAGGACAGCTTACAAATCAAGTTTAATTCACCGCAGAGGACGCGAAGATCGCAGAGAATGGGCCTAGAGAGAAGCAAGAAAAAATCTCAAGGATTTTCTCTGTGTCCTCGGCGTTCTCAGCGGTAAAGAATACTTTGGGTTTGAAGGTTTTCAACAACTGACAACGGACAAGAATTTCATGACAATTGCTCGACGTATTGATTTGACGACATTGGTAGGGGCAGGTTTGTTTACGGTGGCTTTTGGGTTGCTGTATCACCATGCCATTGCTTCCATGGTTAACGACTGGAGCATCGATCCCAACTATTCCCACGGTTTTCTGGTGCCGCTGATTTCGGGCTATTTCCTGTGGATGAAGCGTGAGCACCTGCTGGAAATGACCCCGCGCCGCTCGCTGTTTGGTTTGCTGGTCGCCCTGGGCGGGCTGGCCATGTTCCTGGTGGGCAGCGTGGCGGGGGAGTCCTTTACGATCCGCATGTCCATGCTCGTGGTTTTGAGCGGCGCTTTGCTCTTTGCCTGCGGTTGGTCGATTTTTCGAGAGCTTGCATTTCCCCTGGGGTTTCTGGTGTTCATGGTTCCGCTGCCCTACATTCTTTATGACAGCGTCGCTTTTCCCCTGCGCATGATGATTACCAACTATTCAGTGGAGATCATAAAGTTTCTCGGCATCGCAGTGATGCGCGAGGGGAATATCATCCATCTGACCAACACCTCGCTGGAAGTGGCCGATGCCTGCAGTGGCATTCGTTCGATCATTTCGCTGCTGGCCTTGGCGACGGCCATGGCCTACATGTTTTTCAAGCCCATGTGGAAGCGCATCGTCCTGGTGGCTCTGGCTATCCCCATGGCGATTTTCGCCAATGGCGTGCGCGTGGTCGGAACCGGGGTGCTCGCCAGCCGTTTCGGCCCCGAGGTGGCGCAGGGATTTTTTCACGAATTCGCCGGCTTGGCGGTGTTTGTCCTGGCCATGGCGATGCTGGTTGGGGCCGCCGGGATATTGAGTTGGATCGGGAGGTCACGCAATGGGTAAGCGTTTGTTGCTGGTGGGTTTGCTTGTTTTGGGTTTTGCGCTTTACGTGCAGGCGCGCCCCTTTCACGACCGGGTGCCGATCAAGCAGGATCTGGCCACCTTTCCCATGCATATAGAGGATTGGCGGGCCGCTGATTTCTCGCTGAGTCCGGGAGTTTTGGAGCAACTGCGCGTCACCAATTATCTGATGCGCGACTACCGCCGCGACAACGAATCGGTCAATGTCTACATCGGCTATTATGAAACTCAGCGCGAAGGCGCCCAGATCCATTCGCCTCGACATTGTCTGCCCGGCAGCGGCTGGGTGCCGACAAGTCATACGACGCGCACTTTTGAGATCGAAGGGCAGCGGCCCATCCATCTAGTGCAGGCGGTCTATGAGAAGGATTCCTTTCACGAGGTTTTTCTTTACTGGTATCAGATGAAGGATGCCACCATCACCAACGAGTATCTGCTTAAAGCTCAGATGGTGTTCAATTCACTAAAATACCGGCGCAATGATGCTGCGTTTATTCGCCTTTCGGCACCGGTGCGCACCACCTTGGAGGATACGGTCGCCACCATGGAAACGTTCATGGCGGATTTCGTGCCCCTGCTGGATGATTATCTGCCCGAGTGATGTCCCATCTTCTTCTCGTCATTGCTTCCATCACCGTTGCGCTGATTCTTTTCGGTCTGCTGCTGCGGCGCAAGCCCTCAGCAGCGATCATCGCCTTGATCGCTGCTCTTTGCGTGGCGCTGACTGTTGAAGTCATCGACCTGCTCGCCCTGCGTGATCCGCAAAATCTTGAAAGCTATAAGCGTTGGGGATTGCTGGCTGAGTCCCTGCTGCCCTTTACCTGGCTTCTGTATACCCTGAAATTCGGGCGTCTGCCGGGCTGGCGCAATATCTCCTGGTTGCAGCGCGTTGTGCTGGCGGCAGCGGCATTCATGCCGCTGCCGGTTTTGTTGCTGCCGGTGGGCGACTTTTTCTATTCTCCCGATTTCGGCGATGAATTGATCCTGTTTCTGGGTAATCCGGGTTATTACTTTTTTATCGGCATTTTGCTTTTTCTGATCGTTGCTCTGGTCAATCTCGAAGTGACTCTGATGAGTTCGCCGCGGCCCGAGCGCTGGAAGATCAAGTACGAAATCATCGGCGCCGGCCTGGTTATCGCCTTTTTCCTCGTCTACTACAGCCAGAGCCTGCTGTATCGTTCCATCGACATGAGTCTTGCGCCGGCGCGGGCGGTTTTATTCATCTCCGCCATTGGATTCATTGCTTATTCGCGTTTGCGGCGCGGCGAGGCACCTAGCCTTCGCCTTTCACCCGACATGGCCTATCGCTCGGTGGTCGTGTTTATCATCGGTGTTTATTTTCTCGTTATCGCTCTGCTGGGCGAGGGACTGCGCTACTTCGGCGAATCTACCCAGCGCAACTTTTTCATTACGGTCACTCTGATCGGCAGCGTAGCGGTTTTGGCTATCCTGCTTTCGGAGAAGGCCCGGCGCAAGATCCGCGTTTTTCTGCACAAGCATTTCTATCGCAGCAAATTCGACTATCGGCAGCAATGGTTGGATTTTACTCAGTGCTTGACCCAACCGCGTGACGCGCGCGAATTGCACCAGGCCATATTGGGTTTTTACTGTGCAACCTTTGGGTTTCGCGGGGCAAGCCTGTTTCTGACGGACGATGAAGGGCGCTTTTTCGATCTTGTCGGGTTTTTTGAACGTGCCGCCTGGCGTGAAAAGGTTGCAGGGGATGGGCCGGTGATTGAGCGGCTGAGAGAAGGTGACTGGATCGTCGCTTTGGGCGAAATCCGCCTTGAGGGGGTGACTTCGCCTCTGATCGATTCTGGTTTGGCCTTTCTTGTCCCCCTGTTGTCCGAACATCGTCTGGAGGGATTTATTGCATTGGAGGGGCGAATAAATCCGGACGAAGTGCTGACCTATGAAGACTATGACCTGATGAAAGTTCTGGCTCGCCAATCGACGGCTGCCATCCTGAACCTGCGCCTGTCCGCGGAACTTTCAGCTGCTCGCGAAATGGAACTTATGGGCCGCGTTTCGGCTTTTGTCATGCACGATCTGAAAAACCTGGTGTCGAACCTGGGAATGGTGGTGGATAACGCCGAAAACTATCTGGATGATCCGGAGTTCCAGGTCGACATGCTCGATACCCTGCGCGGCACCGTGGGCAAGATGAAGGGACTGATTCAGCATCTACGCACCTTGCAGGAAAAACCCCTGTTGGAGCGGCGCAAATGCAATCTACGCCAAGTCGTGGATGAGGCGCTGGGCAGCCTGAGCTTATCGAATGTCAGGGTGAGCGGCAACGGTGTCGAAGCCGATATCGATGCCGAAGAGATCCAGAAGGTGGTGCTCAATCTGGTCCTGAACGCCATTGAAGCCGGCGGCAAAAACCAACCCGTATGGGTCGAAGTCGGCGACGACCAGGCCTGCATCCGCGTGCGCGACGAAGGCTGCGGCATGAGCGAGGAATTCATCCGCACCCGCCTTTTCAAACCTTTCGAGACCACGAAGAAAAAAGGTTTCGGCATCGGCCTCTATCAATGCAAGCACATCGTCGAAGCCCACGGCGGACGAATCGAAGTGCGTAGCGCGGAGGGTGAGGGTACGGAGTTTACTGTAATGTTTTGAATTTTTTTCACCGCGGAGAGCGCTGAGTACGCGGAGAAAAACCTGGAGGGGGAAACTGATTTTTTATGGAAAATATTACGGAAAAGATTATTGGGTGCGCAATTAAAGTGCATCAGGAATTAGGTCCTGGCCTTTTGGAATCCACATATGAAAAATGTTTTGTTCATGAGCTTTTGGCAGAAGGGCTTTTTGTAGAGGTGCAAAAAGAGTTGCCTGTCTTTTATCGTGGGGTAAATCTTGAATGTGGTTACCGAATCGATATCCTAGTAAATCGTGAGGTTGTCGTCGAGTTGAAATCCGTTGATGCTATTTTGCCTATCCATCAGGCTCAGATTCTCTCATATTTGAAGTTGTCAGGGTGTAAAATTGGCTTATTGATCAACTTTAACGTCACTATGCTCAAGCAAGGCATACGTCGTTTGGTAAATAATTTTTAAACTCAGGTTTGCTCAGCGTTCTTTGCGCTCTCAGCGGTGAAAAATAATGGAAAAGTTACTGATTATTGATGACAGCGAAGAAATTCGCAAGCAGCTCAAATGGGGCCTGGGTAAGGACTACCAGGTTTTTCTTGCAGGTGATGTCGAGGAGGGGCTGGGGCTGTTTCGTAAGCATCGGCCGCGGGTGTTGACTCTTGATCTGGGGTTGCCGCCTGATGCCGATGGAGCGACGGAAGGGCTGCGTTGCCTGGGGGAAATTCTCAAAGAGAATTTTCGTACCAAGGTGATCATGGTCACCGGCAACGAGGAGCGCCAAAACGCGTTGAAAGCCATCGAGATCGGCGCTTACGATTTTTACCAGAAACCCATCGAGCTGGCTGAAATCAAGGTCATTTTGCGCCGCGCTTTTCATCTGGCCGAACTTGAAGAGGAAAATCGCCGCCTGCAGAAATCCGCCGTGCATGGGTTGCCGGTCATGGCCGGGTTGTTCGGTCAGTGTTTGCAGATGCAGCAGGTGTTCACCACCATCCGCAAGGTGGCTTCGGCCGACGTGCCGGTACTGGTGCTGGGTGAAAGCGGCACGGGCAAGGAACTGGTGGCTAAGGCCATTCACGGGGAAAGCCTGCGGCAAGAGGGACCATTTGTCCCGATCAATTGCGGGGCGATTCCGGAAAATCTTCTGGAATCCGAATTGTTTGGCCACGAAAAAGGCGCCTTCACCGGAGCGCAGGCACGCATTCAGGGCAAGGTGGAATTCGCCCATAAGGGAACGCTTTTTCTTGATGAAATTGGGGAAATGCCGCCGCTATTGCAGGTGAAACTGCTGCGTTTTCTGCAGGATCACACCATTCAGAGGGTCGGCGGTCGCGACACCATAGAGGTTGATGCGCGCATCGTTGCCGCGACCAATATCGATATGGATCAGGCTATTGCCCAAGGCGAGTTCCGCGAGGATTTGTTCTACCGCATCGGCGTGATTACCATCAATCTGCCGCCCCTGCGCGAAAGGGGCGAGGACATTTTGCTGCTATCCAGTCTTTTTCTGCATCGCTACGCCGAAGAGTATGGTCGGCCGGTTAAGAGCTTCAGCGGTGAGGCTCAAAAAGCCTTGCGCTCTTACGAATGGCCGGGAAACGTGCGGGAATTGGAGAACAAGATCAAACGTGCGGTTATCATGGCCGAGAAAGGCCAGATTGAACCGGGCGATCTGAATCTGGGCATAGGCGAGGGGGGAGCGGTGCGACTGGGTGAGCTCAATTTTGAGGGAATGACTCTCAAGGATGCGCGGGACCTGGTGGAGCGAGACATGGTGTTGAGCACTCTGAATCGCGAGGGCGGCAATATCGCCAAGACCAGCGATATCCTCGGCGTGAGTCGTCCGACTCTTTATGACCTGCTGAAAAAACATAATTTGCAGGGTGCTGCGGGGAAATGACGCGATGCATCCCGTAGGGGCGACGCATGCCTCGCCCTTGCCTTGCCCGAGGCGACGCATGCGTAGCCCCTACGGTTCAACCACCTCTGCAAAGACCTCCACCAAGGCTGGATCAAACTGGCTGCCTGCCTTTCTGCGTAGTTCCTCCAGAGCTTTTTCTTCAGACATCTTTTTTCGGTAAGGACGATCTTCGGTCATGGCGCACCAGGCGTCGATGATGGCGAGAACACGCGAGAACAGTGGGATTCTCTCGCCTTTGAGCCCTTCGGGATAACCGCTGCCGTCATACCATTCGTGATGGTGCAGAATGGCGGTACGCACCTCCTGCGCGTATTCAATATCTTTGAGCAGATCGACGCTGGCGTGGGGATGGATGCGCAGGGTACTGACTTCAGAGGCGGAGAGCTTCTTGGTTTTTCCCAATACGCTGTCATCGATGAGCATCAATCCGAGGTCATAGACCAGGGACAGATAAAGCCCCACACTTCGCTGTTCTTCTCCGATGCCGATTTTGTCGAGCAGCTGACCCATCAGCTCTTGCCGGCGGAGATTTTTCCCCATGGATTTTTTCTCGGCGCCGACCAGGTTGTCAAAAGAGGCGATAATGCGGCGCAGATCTTCTTCGGTATGACCGTCTTCGTGTAAGGTCTCGATTAGGTGGGCAATGCGTTGGCTGAGTACCGAGGCAATCTGAAGGTCGGCTTCCGAGAAGGGATCGCCTGACTTTTTATTGTTGAGATTGATGACCCCGACGGTGTTTCCGCCGATTATAAGAGGCAGTGACATGAAAGAGGGTGTCGTGTATTGAGCCGCCAGGGGGCTTGCGGCGAAGCGGGGATCTTCACGGATATCTTTGACCAGCAGGGGTTTGCCTTCGTGGGCAACCCAGCCGGCAATGCGCTCGCCGACGCGGATGCGGGTCTTTTTGATAATATCGGCGTCGAGTCCTCGGGCGCTGCGGATAATCAGATCCTGAGTGAGTTCGTCGCTGAGCATGATCGAGCAGGTGTTGACGGCGAGCAATTCGGAGATGAAATCGAGAAACAGATCCATGCTTGTATTGACGGCCGCCTCGATACGCTGGCGAGCGCCTCGGGGAATATGGATGCTTACGGAAAACCCTTCGGCGGTATTGGCGACCTCGAATTGCCAGTTGTGGACTTCGGCGGATTTCTTCGCCAGATAGAGCTTGAGGTTTTCATCGGAGCGCTCAGGATCGAACATGGTGCGCGAGGAGAAAAAGTAATCGGCTGTTTCCTCGGGAAGTTTGCGGTCGGTGGTCATGGTCAGCAGAATATGGCTGTTTTGTCGGCCGGTGAATTTCAGGTGACAACCGCTCTCCAAGTGCGGCAGGATGCCTTCGAGAAGATTGATGAAAAATTGCGCCACCATGACCTTATCACCGGCAACATCGGGAATGTCCGCCGCGAAATCAACCTGAACCTTGATGTCCTTGCGACTGAACTTGGCCTTGAGCAATCGGGATTCGAGGGTCTCGCGCAGCGCCCGTTCGATGTTGATGATGGTGCGGTGCATGACGCGTGACTCGTCTTCAACGCGCAGGAAATCGAGTTGGTTCTCAACGATATGTATCATTTTATCGATTTCGAGAGTGAGAATATCCATGAACTCGCGAAAGTCGCCGCCGTCGAGCTTGTCTGAGTTGCGCAGGTAATAGACCGCGCCTTTGGTCGAGTTAAGGGGGGTGCGCAATTCGTGGCTCACCCGGGTGAGGAATTCGGTTTTGGCCAGGGACGCTTCGATGAGTTTGCGATTGACCTCTTCGTGCTCGGCGGCCTTGGCTTTGAGCTGATTGACGAGAAAGGCGTTTTTCAAAGCAATGGCGGCCTGGTTGGCGATGATCTGGATAAGGATGAACTCTTCTTCGGTGAAGGGTTCGCCACTTTTCTTGTCGTTGATGTTGAGAACCCCGAGCAGTTTTGTTTTACCGATGATGGGGCAGGAGACGAAGGAGCGGGTTTTGTAGCGGTCGCGCGTCTTGGAAAAGCGCGGATCGCTGGCGATGTCGGCAACCAGTACGGCCTCGCGTGTCTGGGCCACTTGGCCGGCGATGCCTTCGCCGATGGCTGCGCGGTAGCTGCGCGCCAGATTTTCATCCAGCCCGCGACAGGTGAAGATAGAGAGCTGCTGTTGATCGTTGGCCAGCATCAGCGAACCTTTTTCGGCCCCCGTATGATTGATGGCCAGGTCGAGCATGATGTTGGCGATGGCACTGATGTTGTCGGAAAGAATAATGGCGCTGGAGATCTCTTGCAGGATCTCCAGTTTTTTTTCGCAGAGGTCTTTGGAGGCGAAGTCAGCCATAGGTTACTCGGAGGTTTGAAGTGGCGACGGCCCCGCGATTATTCTGGCGACGCAAGGTACTACACGAGTAAGGCTGCAAAACACATGCCTGATTACGGTTTTGTTTGGCTGGGCAGAGCTTTTAAGTGTTTGTTTTTAATATTAAATAGGCTGAAAAAATATTGCTTGCCTTAAAAAAATGACGCTTTTTAAAAAGTCGTTTTTCTCTTTTATGTAAAATATTTCGACAGTAAATGTCGAAATATTAAATTCAGGTATGGGATTTGCTTAATTGATAAAAACAAAGAGATGGGGGACGTTGCCAAGACTCTATGCATACAAAACTGGATTATGGAAAGGAGGTTGTTAAGTAATTCATTGATTCTCTGATAACAATCGGTTAAGTCTCTTGTTTTCGAAAGGGTAAACCCCGGGTGACCGGGGGGCACAAAGCCTACGGCTCCTGGGTATGCGGCTTCAGGAGGGCCGGGTTACCGAAGAAACGGGCTCACCCTTCGGGCGACCTGTTTCACCACAAAATTAATCCGGAGGGATAATCGTGAAAAGGCTTTCATGGCGAACAAAAATTGTTGCTGCCTTTGCCCTGTGTTTTGGGGTGATGCTTGTCGGTGGACCCATTGACGCAGCGCAGGGTAAAGGATTTGTTTCCGGTGAACTCTTGGTTCGACAAAAAGCAGGGGCTTCCGCCGCAAGTGTGCGTGCTGCTCTCCAGGCCCAAGGAGCAGGAGAGATCGAAGAGATTCCCGGCATCAAGGTCAAGCGAATTCGTGTTCCTGAGCACGCTCTTGAGAAGGTGCGAACCGCTCTGGCGCGCAATCCGAACTTTGAGTTTGTCGAGCCCAACTTTATCGGGCAAGGAACCCTGGTACCCAACGATACCTCCTATTCAAGCCAATGGCATTTGCCGCGCATCAACGCCCCGAACGGTTGGCAACTGACCACGGGCTCGAGCGATATCCCCATCGCTATTGTTGATTCCGGAGTCGATCCCAACCATCCGGATCTTGGTGCCAAACTGCTGCCCGGCTATAATTGGCTGGATTTCAACACCGACACCAACGATGTACAGGGGCACGGCACCGCGGTGGCCGGGGCCGCCGCCGCTATCACCAACAACAGCCGAGGCATTGCCGGGGTGGCCTGGGAAAACACCATCATGCCCCTGGTGGTACTCAACAGCAGTAATTCGGCGAGCTATTCCAACATTGCCTCGGCCATTGTTTACGCGGTGGACCGTGGCGTGAAAGTCATTAACGTCAGCATTGCCGGCACGAGTTTCTCGTATACGCTGCAAAACGCCGTCGACTATGCTTGGAATCGCGGCGCCCTGGTGTTCTGCGCGGCGGCCAACAACAACACCGATGATCCCTTCTATCCGGCCGCCTTGCCCAACGCCATCGCCGTTGCGGCCACGGACCAGAACGACAACAAGGCGTCCTATTCCAATTACGGCGACTGGATCACCATTGCCGCGCCGGGGTCCTCCATTTACACCACGCTGCGCGGCGGCGGATACGGCGCACGCAGCGGCACCTCACTGGCCTCGCCCATCGCCGCTGGGCTCGGCGCATTGATCTGGTCACTCAATCCCGACCTGTCGCACGTTGAGGTTCTTGAAATCCTAAAAGCCGGCGCCGATGATTTGGGTGCGGTCGGCTTCGATCCCATGTTCGGTCATGGGCGCATCAACGTGCTGGGCTCTCTGTCTCTTGCAGAAAAAATTGTTGCCGAAACCGATGTAACGCCGCCGGTTGTCGCACTGACTTCCCCTGCCGACGGCTCCGCTGTGGCGGGCCTGGTGACGCTCGTCGCCGAGGTTGAGGACGACCAGGGTGTGGACCGGGTGGAATTCTTTGTGAACGGCAATCGCCTCGGTCAGGATACCGGAACCCCCTATATGTTCTCCTGGGATGCCGATCAGGTACCCGCCGGTTGGCATCGTCTGAACGCTCAGGCGGTTGATACCTCGGGGAATGTCGGCGTTTCGCAAGAAATCATGGTGTACGTCGAGCAGGCGAGTGATCTGGTGCCCCCGCAGGTTGCCATCAGCAACCCTCTGCCGGGCGCAAAGCTCAACAAGCAGGAATGGGTGCGTGCCGCAGCCTCGGACAACGTGGGTGTGGTTCGAATGGAGCTGTATATCAACGGTTCTTTGATGACTGTCAACAATTCCGACACTCTTGCATGGCGCTGGATGACCCATAAGGAGCGCTCGAGTGTTTTTGAGGTGAGCGTCAAGGCCTACGACGCTGCTGGAAATGCTTCAGAGGATACGATTACTGTTTACAAGTAGTTGACTTTATTAGACTTCTTAAAAATAAAAGGGGCGGCGTCAATGACGCCGCCCCTTTTATTTTGTGGTGTAAAGTTCTCCGACGATCAGGCTTTTCTCTTCCGATGCCAAAGCCCAAGACCAAGCAGGCCGGCGCCGAGCAGGACGATGGTGCTGGGTTCGGGGATGGGGTCGAGAATTACGCCGCCGCCACCGCCGTCTTCTTCTTCCTGAAAGGTGCCGACAAGTTTAAGGCTTCCGTCGCCGTTTAAGCCCACGTTCTGGAAGCGAACATAGGTGAGGCCGTCGCTTGGGGCATGATCATTCGTGATGTGCCGCGGGTCTTGCGCCAGGGCGATGTCCTCTACAAAAATCATTTCGAAATACGCCGTGGTGAAGTAAGGGTTGGCTGCAAATCCTCCGCTTTGGTCGGGGGCGGGGTTGTAAAGGGCATACTGGCCGCTTTGGGACGCGGCGAGATAATCCAGGGAAACGCCGGCCTGATTATTTGCTAAATTCCAATAGTTCAGATTGCCCGGGTCAGGCGAGGTGCCGCCCAACTGAACCTGATCTCCTGTGGCTGTGAAAGCTGCCAGAGACCAGGAGCTGTAGGCGACGAGTTCTTCCAGAAAAAAGCCGAACCCCGTGATGCCCGGTGCGTTTACTCCCGAACCGCTATCGAGGCTGGTCGGAGAGGTGTTATTCAGAGCCAGGGAAAGGGTGTTGCCGATAATGCTGATTTCCATCGTGGCGGATCCGGTTCCGCCCTCATTGCTGCCGCTGAAGTTGAAGGTCAGAGCCCAGCTCTGGCCCGCACAAAAAAGAACGACCAAAACGGCAATAACAAAACTTTTCATAAGAATGCCTCTCTTCTCTCGTGAGAATAAGTATTTCAGAACAGTGGTGCAAGATTGCGGCCAATCTTCAAGTGCTCAAATTTGCAAGGAAAAACATAAATCCCGCCATTTCACTGTAAAAAAATCCGACAATCAAGCTTTTCTTCTGCGATGCCACAGGCCCAAGCCGAGAAGTTGCGCGCCGAGCAAGATGATGGTGCTGGGTTCGGGGATGGGATCGAGAATCACGCCGCCGCCGCTTTCGTCCTCTTCCTGAAAAATTCCAAACAACTTAAGGCTTCCTTCGCCATCTTTGCCGACGTTTTGAAAGCGCACATAGGTGACGCCGTGCGTGGGGTCATGGTCGTTGGTGATGAACTGGTCATTTGGCGCCAAGGCGATGTTGTCCGTGAAATCATGTCAAAATACGCGGTTGTGAAGTAAGCGTTTGCAGCCAATCCGTCGCGTTGGAGAGGATTGTAAAGAGCATATTGACTGCCACCCTGGGACGCTGCGTGATAGTCTGGGGAGGCGCCGGCCTGTCCATCCATCAAGCCCCATAATGCCAGGTCTTCCGAAGTGCCGCCCAGTTGAACCGGATCCCCTGCGATTGTGTGAGCTATGAGCGACCAGGAGCTGTAGTCAACGAGGTTTTCCAGAAAAAACCCGAATCCTGCGATGCCTGGTGCGTTATCCCCCCCCGAATTATCATCGAGAGCGAGCGGAGAGGTGTTTTGCAGGGCCAGGGAAAGCGTATTGCCGATGATGCTGATTTCCATCACGGCCGACCCGGTTCCACTTTCATGGCTGCCGCTGAAGGAATAAGTCAGCGCCCAGCTATGCCCGATAAGGAAAAGACAAATGAGAGTTGCAAAAGCAAGCTTTTTCATGGTCACCTCTTTTCATGGGAATTGATAGGAAATATTTAGGAATAATATTAAAAAAGTTAATCTAATTGTTAAATAAAAACCAAACCATGTTGTAAGTTGTTGAAATGGTATAAAAAAATATGTTCAAAATGTTCGATGTAAAGATTTTCGACAGAAATTTTGAGTTTGACAGCAGAATGGCAAAGGAGACTGTTTTTGAAAGGAATGGGATAGATTGTAATTAACAAAATAAATTATTGACATTTCCGAAATCAGCAGTAAAAGGTCTAAGTAGTTGGGTTTAGGCGATTCCTTAAGGTTTTGTCGGGTGTTGTCAATGATTAACGGAATTTCTTTAATCGCCGTTCCTTAAGTGTCTGGTCTCTTTATGCTTTTCGAAGGGAGGAAAAGGTATGATAAACAAATTTTTGTCAATCTGTACTCTTGGGCTTTTCTTATTTGGCAGTGCTGCCTGGGCGGATGATTTCTGGGTCGGCACCCTAAATGGTGGTGGGGAATCGGTTGAAAACGTATTGAATTTCGACTGGGCTTCCTCGGGTAGTGGCGTCGCTGAAAATGTAGGTCCTGTGGCTGGACCTCTTGAGATTGGGGATGTAATAACTTTTCGCTATCAAAGTTTTCTTACTCATTTAAATGATCAAACTGGGCAACCATTAATCCTTAGCGGATTGAGTATTGATTTTGAATTTACATTAGTAGCAGAAATTGAAGAAATTGTTGTTGGTTTGGAGGAGCTCGGTTCATCAACAGTAGCTATATTTGAAACATTGCCTGGCGGACAATTTTACATTTATTATGATGAAAAAAATAATGCAAATATTTCTCAAGGTTATGGTTTTGATGATGGTGTTGTTATTGCTAGCGGTGTAATAATTGCTGGTCAAGAATCTGTTTTTAGCTTCAATTCGAGTACAAATATAGGCTTGGGTGCATCTGTGATTTATGGAGATATAACTTATGTCAACTCTGAATTTATTGACCCATCTGCAAATATCGTAGGTTGGAGGTTTGAGGGAACCCAGCATTATCCTCCAATAGAATCAGATACAACCGCGTTTTTTGTTTCAACGCCAGGTGAAGGCAATCTTGATGAATATATTGTGCAAGCAACCGATTTGGTTCTTAAAGTCGATGGTAGCAGTAAATTTTTAGTTGCACAACAAGATGTGGGCCCCTGCCGTGTCACCGGCGGCGGGCACAGCACCTCGGGTGAGGCTCCTGACGGCGAATGGGATGAGACCTTTGCCGAAGTGAAAACAACGGGCAATCCCAACTGGTACAACACCTATCAGTTCGGTGGCCAGGCCGGTGCCAATACGGCCATGCAGCCCCAGCCCAAAGGGCAATGGACGCATCATCAGCAAAAAGGCCCTGACGGCAGCTTTACCTTCCATGCGGGAACCGCAAGCGCGCCTCCGGGTACGGAAATCACCCTGATCGAGTGCAGTGACCCCGGCAACTGTCTGCCGGCGCGTCCCGCCGAGTTCAAACAGATCGACTTCAACGGCGTGGGTACCTTCCGAAATATCCGCAGTGCGCCGCCCTCCTTGGCGCATGTGATACCAAACGAGACCTATCATTACTTTGAGGTCCATATTGAAGACCTCGGCGAGCCGGGTCGCGCCGGAAAACAGCCTGATATTAACGATGCTCTCTGTCCACCGGAAGGATCGCCGGGTGAAGTGGCCAATTGCGGGTGTCCTGATTTTTATCGGATCACCATCTATGAGGGCGTCTATCCCGAATATGATCCTGTGACCGGTAAGGTTACGAACCTCAACAAGACCGATGTTATTTATGATGTTTATGGGTATCTGACCGGCGGTAACCTGCAAATTCATCCGCCGACAGGGTTTGACATGCAATAAAAATTCGACCGCTTTAAACGAGCCAAGATGGGCCGCTCAGCTTCGGCAGGGCGGCCCTTTTATTAAAGCGAAACTTAGGGGACGGTCTTAGCGAAACTTAGGGGACGGTCTTGACGAATTGACTAAATTGATTGAGATGCATAAGGCGCTAATGTTCGTCGAGTCGCCCCGCCTGGCGCAGGGCTTCATAAAGCACGATCCCCGTCGCCGTCGACAGATTGAGGCTGCGCACCAGCGGCGAGAAAATCGGGATGCGGATGCACTGCTCGGGATGGGCGGCGAGCAATTCATCGGGCAGGCCTTGGGTTTCCTTGCCGAACACCAGAAAGTCGCCGGGTTGAAAGGAAACCTCATGGTAGGAACGGGCAGCTTTTTTAGTTGTGAGCCAGAAGCGCCCCTGGGGAAACGCCTGCTGCAAATCGGCATAGCTTTCCCAGCGCCGCACGTCGATGGCCGGCCAGTAATCAAGGCCTGCGCGCTTGAGGTAGCGATCATCCAGGGAGAAGCCAAGCTTGCCCACAAGATGCAACAGGGTGCCCGTAGCGCCGCACAGGCGTGCGATGTTGCCGGTGTTGGGCGGGATTTCGGGCTCGATCAGTACAATATGAAAGGGTGTCTCGGTCATGGCGCCGGACTATATCATGAGGGATATGAAGGGGAAATTGAAAAAGGAGCTGAGCCGGTTTTTTCTGTTGCATTCGCTACGGGCATTTGATATAAATCCCCTCGCTTTGCCGAAGTGGTGGAATTGGTAGACACGCTAGGTTCAGGGTCTAGTGGGCGTAGGCCCGTGGGAGTTCGAGTCTCCCCTTCGGCACCAGCTTAAATTTAAAAGGGCCTGAGATCTCTTGTAGATTTCAGGCCCTTTTTGTGTCTCGTCAATCCCACAGCTCGTCTTTGCTTTTATCCCTGCGCTTTTCTCTCTGTTTCTGCGCCAGCAGCCGCCGCTCACGGCGGGCGATGTCCGCTTCGGTGGATTTGGGGATACGCCGCACGAGAACGGAAAAATCATCCGGTATGAAATAGATCACCCGCCCGTGGATGCCGCCGAGGTCTGCGGCCATGAGGCTGATTTTTTCGTTGTCGAGAAAGCTGCGGATAAAGCGGCAATTGAGTTCGCCGACACCGGGGCCGGCGGTTTTGGGCGCGATGATGGTCGCGCCGCCGAACACTTTGGCGCGCAGATTGGGTCGCTGAGCTCCGAGTTTGAGCATGGCGTTGATGAGCAGCTCCATGGCATGGATTCCGTAACGACCCGATTCGCTGAGCAGCAGGGGGCTGTTGGGTAAGCTGCGCGTGCCGCACAGCAGAAAGTGATTCATGCCGATAACGCGTTTGACAGGATCATAAAGGCAGGCTGCGACACAGGAGCCGAGCAACGTCGAAAGAGTGGCCGTATCGGCGGACGCCCGATAGTCACCAGGAAGAATGGAGATAATATTGTCGCCGATGGAATTGGGCATAGTATCTCTGAGGGAGAGAGGAATTGTGGTTTTGAGATCGCCGCAGGTTGATATGTTACCAAAACGGTTGTTGATTGCAAGTTCTTAAAATAATTGCTCACCCGCGACTCTTCTGCTAAGCTTTGCGCCATGGAAAATCGCGCTGCCATAAAAAAATGCCCCCTGTTTGCCGGAGTGACGGATCAGGATCTCGAACGCTTGGAAGAGGTGTGCCGGCGTCGTGATCTGCATAAGGGCGAGGTACTTTTCTCACAGGGTGAACCGGCTGTTGGCTTTTACGTGGTGACCGACGGCAAAGTCAAGATCTACAAGCTCTCGCCGGATGGCAAGGAGCGCATTCTGCACATCGTGCATGGGGGGGAGAGTTTTGCCGAGGCGGCTATTTTTGCTGACGGTTTATATCCCGCTTTTGCCGAATCGCTCAGTCGCGCAACGGTACTGTTTTTCCCCAAGAAAGATTTCCTCAATCTGCTGAAGGAACATACGCAGATTCCCATCAACATGATTGCCGGCCTGTCGCGTTTTCTGCGGCAGTTCGCCACCCAGATCGAAGATCTTACTTTCAAAGATGTTCCGGCCCGCCTGGCCCGCTATCTGGTTGAATTGGCCGGCGATGAGGCCGATACCGTCCAGTTGCCTATCTCCAAAAGCCAGCTCGCCTCACGCTTGGGTACGGTCAGTGAAACCCTCTCGCGCACCCTGCGCAAACTTTCCGATGATGAATTGATCCATGTGCGCGGCAAGGATATCGACATCCTCGATCGCGACCGCCTGGAAGACCTGGCCGAAAGTACGCGTGAATCGCTTTGAGTTTCTGTTTAAACACCTAAACTCTCGGCACACGGATCAAATCTGATATACGCGGATTAAAATCAAGACCTTGGATTTCGTGTGGAAATCCGGTTTTTTCAGATTTGATCCGTGTCCCATGATACCTTTCCGGCTTGTTTTGACATGCGTCAAAGATTTACCTGCCTATTTTGCTTATTCTCAGCACATGAACACGCCACCATTCACATCCGGACTCCATCCCAAAGAAATCAAGGACCTGCGCATCCTTGCGCAATTTTCTTCGGTTTATTGTTGTGTCCACCACGCCGGGCCTAAACAGTTTTTGGCGGCGAGGGAAGAATGGGGCGGGAAAATTGATCTTTCCCCATTTCCGTTGTGCGCGAATTGTCGGGAATTCCTGGGCTATGCCATTGAACGGCGCCTGCGCTGCCCGCTTGATCCGAAGCCGATCTGCAAGCATTGCCATATCCATTGTTACCGCCCTGGGCATCGTGAAAAGGTGCGCGAAATTATGCGCTTTTCTGGAAAATATCTGTTGAAGCGCGGACGCCTTGATCTGCTCTGGCATTACTTTTTCTAACTGTGGAGGTTCTTGATGATCTGGACGGTGCTCGCCGGAATATTGCTGCTGTTGTGGACGGTGATTTTTTTGACCGCCTTTTGCCCGCTGCGCGCGGCGCGGCGCAGGCAAGAAGCCAGACAGGTTGCGGTTTTTGAAAGCAATGACAAATATTGACCCCGGTCAAGGTGATTGTTGCTTGAATCCGGCATGATCTGGACAAAAAACACAATTAAGAAACCCACGAATATAAAATTTCAAGGAGAACGCCATGATTCGAGAAATTGTAACAATCGACGAAGAAAAATGTGATGGTTGTGGTCTGTGCGTGCCGGCCTGTGCCGAAGGAGCGATTCAGATTGTCGACGGCAAGGCGCGGTTGATCGCCGACAACCTGTGCGATGGCCTGGGCGCCTGCCTGGGCGATTGTCCCCGTGACGCTATTAAAATTGTGCGTCGCGATGCCGATGAATTTGACGAGGAAGCGGTGGATGAGCACTTGAAAAAAAGCGGCAAACCTCCCCTGACGGCTCATGCCCCTCAGCCGCAACCTCAGGCCCAGGGTGGTTGCCCTTCGGCGCGAATGATGGAGTTTTCGCGCAAGAGCGAACCCCAAGCAAATGGTGAAGAAGCGGGTGAGCGTCCTTCAGAGTTGCGGCAATGGCCCATCCAGATAAATCTGGTGCCGCCGACCGCGCCCTTTTTCAAGGATGCCGAACTGGTTCTGGCCGCCGACTGCGCCCCTTTTGCCTTTCCGGAGTTTCACCGAGACATCCTCAAGGGCAAGGCCCTGGCCATCGGCTGCCCGAAGCTCGATGACGGCAAGGCGTATCTGGAAAAGCTCACCGCGATTCTGCGCCACAACGACATTCGCAGCCTTACCGTGGTGCACATGGAGGTTCCTTGTTGCACGGGCTTGATTATGCTTGCCCGTCAGGCGGTTGCCGATAGCGGCAAGAATGTGCCGATTGAAACCATCAAGGTCGGCATCCAGGGCGATTTGAAGGGTTGATAAAGGCAGCCAAGTTCGATTCACCGCAGAGAACGCCAAGAACGCAGAGAATGGCTTAGGGAAAAGCATAAAAAGTCTCAAAGGTTTTCTCAGCGCCCTCAGCGTTCTCAGCGGTAAATAAGGGCTGAGGTTGTGAAGGTTTTCAAAAAAGGACAAATGCCGAAGGTCAGACCTTGAGATCAAGTTCGATTTACCGCAGAGAACGCCAAGAACGCAGAGAATGGCTTAGAGAAAAGCATATAAAGTCTCAAAGGTTTTCTCAGCGCCCTCGGCGTTCTCGGCGGTAAATAAGGGTTGAGGATTTTGCCAGATCCTGTTCATCCTGTCGATTTGAGCCTGGTTTTAATCCGCCCCTATCAGATTTGATCCGTGTCCCATGAGATTTTCACGGCCTTTGCCGCTATTGGCTTTTCAAGTAGTAAAAAAATGTTTTACCCCGCCATTCCTTCTGGTTGACTCTTTTTACCCCCCTTGGTATATTTCCGACCTGCTAAAAAAATTTAGTCTGACTTAAAACCGTTTTTCTTGCTGCGAAAGACCAATTATGAATCCCTGTCGCATGACTCTTCGTGTGCGCTACGCGGAAACGGACGCCCAGGGGGTTGTGCATCATGCGCGTTACCTGGTGTGGTTCGAAGAAGGTCGCTCTGATTTCCTGCGCCAGAACGGGGCACGCTATACCGACTTTGAAAAAGCCGGTTATTATGTTGTGGTGGCGCGTGCTGAACTCGATTACAAGGCCCCGGCCTTTTACGAGGATGAGGTCACTATTGAAACCACCTTGGAGAGACAGCGCGGCAAAGTCCTTGAATTTTCCTACCGCGCCTTGAACCAGGACGGACTGCTGCTGGCAACGGCCCGCACGGTGCATGTGGTCATTGACCGCACCCGAAAGCCCGTTTCTCTGCCGGCTGAACTTCTTGATAAGTTGGTTTAGGGGTCTTTTTTTATGTTCTTGATTTATAACAGAAAATGACAGGATTGAGGTGTGAGTTGTTTTTCCCTCGATTTGATCCCTTGTGAGCGCTGAAGGTGCCTTCATGACCACCGAAAATCATAAATTGACGCAGGGCCGGGTGCAGGTCTACACCGGCAACGGCAAAGGAAAGACTACGGCCTCTCTGGGGCTCTGCCTGCGAGCGGCCGGGCACGGTCTGCATATCCATGTGCTGCAGTTTATGAAGGGCAGCACGGTGTATGGCGAACTTGAATCGGCCCGCAAGCTGGCTCCGTATCTCACCATCGAGCAGGTCGGGCGCGACACCTTTGTCTCCCGCGAGAATCCCGATCCGGTCGATGTCGCCATGGCCCGGGCGGGCTTTGATAAAGCCAGGCAGTTGGTGCTGAGCGGTGACTACGATTTGATCGTGCTGGATGAAATAAATTGTGCGGTTGATTACGGCCTGGTGTCGCTGGAAGAGCTGAAAGATCTTATCGCACACAAACCTGCCTACACTGAACTGGTGTTGACGGGTCGCGGGGCCCATGCCGACATCATCGCAATTGCCGATCTGGTGACGGAAATGCGTGAGGTCAAGCATTACTTCAATGCGGGGCAAGCTTCGCGCACTGGAATCGAGAGCTAAGCTTGATGCACTCGCAAAAACTCAGAGGATGGCTTGCGACGCCATCAAGAATAACAGCCTGTTCCGCTCCTTATGGCGAGGGGTTTTAGAAATCTGTTGATATATAACATCGATAAAGGAGAAATGAGAATGGCAGAGAGAACTTTGCGCTTGCTGGTGGCTAAACCAGGCTTGGATGGCCATGACCGTGGGGCGAAAATCGTGGCGCGCGCTTTTCGTGATGCCGGCTTCGAGGTCATCTACACCGGGCTGCGCCAGACACCCGAGCAGATCGTCAATACCGCCATTCAGGAAGACGTTGACGCCGTGACTCTCTCGATCCTTTCCGGTGCGCATAACACTTTGTTTCCCCGGGTCGTCGATCTGCTGCGCGAAAAAGGTGCCGGCGACATCCCCGTGTTCGGCGGGGGCATCATCCCCGAGGATGACATCCCCGGCCTGAAAGAGGCGGGTGTGCTCGAAATTTTCACTCCGGGTACCAGTACCGAGATGATCGTGCAGTGGGTTAAAGACAATATCAAACCTCAGGCTTGAGTGGATTCGTCGTGTCCTTAGCCGAAAAAATTCTTCAAGGAGACATCCGCTCTGCGGCGCGCCTTATGCGCAATGTCGACGACAACATGCCGGGCGCGGTGGATGAGCTCAAAAAACTATATCCCCATACCGGCAAAGCGTTCATTCTCGGTGTCACTGGGCCGCCCGGTGCCGGCAAGTCGACTCTGACCGATAAACTTATTGAAGCTTACCGAGGCAAGGGCTTGAGCGTCGGTGTGGTTGCCATTGATCCGACCAGCCCATTCTCCGGCGGTGCGATTCTCGGCGACCGGATCCGCATGAATCGTCACGCCACGGATCCGCAGGTTTTTATTCGCTCCCTCGGCACGCGCGGTCATCTCGGCGGGCTGTCGAATTCGGCCAACGACGTCGTGCACATTCTCGATGCCATGGGAATGCAGGTGGTCATTGTCGAAACCGTCGGTGTCGGGCAGGACGAGGTTGAAATCGTGCGCACTGCCCACACAACGCTGGTGGTCATGGTGCCGGGCCTCGGCGATGATATTCAGGCCATCAAGGCCGGAATCCTTGAAATCGGCGATATTTTTGTTGTCAATAAGGCTGATCGGCCCGAAGCTGACCGCACCGCCCGCGACCTGTCGATTATGGTGGACATGAAAGAGCGCAGTGCCGATGAATGGTTGCCGCCCGTGGTGCTGACGGTGGCGCAGAAAAAGGACGGCCTGGGTTCGCTCGTCGATAAGATCGAAGAGCATCGCGCCTATTTGCATACCGATGGGCGACTTCAGCGCCATGAAGAAGACAAGAGCCGACAGCGTTTCACCGATCTCCTCAAAGAGCGTCTTTTCGCCCAGGTTTTTGGCCGCATCGAGGAGGAAGATCAAGTGCGCGACATCGTACAATCCGTTGCGCGGCGCGAACGCGATCCCTACACCGCGGTTGAAGAAATCTTACGTTCACACCTGCGTTGACAGGGCCGCCAGGGGTGATGCCTCGGACAAAAAAAGCGTTGACACTCGGCTGAAATTGTTGGTATAAATCCGAACACTTCGGGCGCATAGCTCAGCGGGAGAGCACTGCCTTCACACGGCAGGGGTCGTAGGTTCAATCCCTACTGCGCCCACCAATAAAATCAAGGGCTTAGCGATTTTTCGCTAAGCCCTTTTTGCGTCGTGAGGTTTTTGTGATGCATTTTTTTGGAAAGGGGCATACCTGAAAAGGTTTCCCTCTGAGATGGTTAACATTTTGACGGCTAAGTGGTATAAACAAACTGAGATATTCGGTAAACTTTTCGCATTTACAGAGGTGATGCAGCGGTTGTATCTTCTGGGAGAAGCGTTTTGGCATGGGAGGGGAAGTGATGGATTTTGATGAATTATGCGTTCTTCTGGTTGAGGATGAGGGTGCCCACGCCGAGGCCATCTCCCGAGCCTTTGCCGTAGCTGATTTGCCTGCGAGAATTATCATTGCCGCAAACTTGAAGCAATATTATCAGAACCTAGCGCTCGAAGAGCCCGATGTCGTGCTGATGGATTTTAACCTCACCGACGGCAACGCCATGGATGTGCTCAAAGCGACGGGTGCGCATGGTTCTTTCCCCATTTTGGTCATGACCGCCTATGGGAACGAGGAAATGGCAGTGGCGGCCATGAAAGCCGGGGCGCTGGATTATGTGGTTAAATCGCCGCAGAGTTTTGCGGTCATGCCGCAGATCGTGATGCGCGGCTTGCGCGAATGGCGATTGTTGCAGGAGAAAAAAAGCGCTGAACAGGCGCTGCTGGAAAGTGAACAGCGCCTGCGCCGTGCGCTGGAGGCTGCCGAAGAGGCGTCTCGCGCCAAGAGCGAATTTCTGGCCAACATGAGTCACGAAATCCGCACCCCCCTCAACGGGTTGTTCGGCATGCTGCAATACCTCAAGACCACCCCCTTGCAGTCTGAGCAGACCCAATGCGTCGATCTTGCCGTTGAGTCGGGCGAAAAGCTTCTCGATATCCTCAATGATATTCTCGATCTGTCACGCATCGAGGCAGGTAAGCTTGACCTGCACCAGAGTCGCTTTGATCCTGCCCGTCTGGTGCGACAAGTTTGTGATATCTTTCTTCCCAACGCCGCTGCGAAGAATCTTGCTCTTAAAAATGAAATAAGCCCTGATTTTCCTGCCGAAGTTGTTGGTGACGAAGGTCGGCTGCGCCAGGTGCTTTTCAACCTTGTGGGCAACGCCGTCAAGTTTACCGAGGAGGGGCATGTCTGTATTTTCGGCGGCCGGGCTGCCTCCGATCCCGAGCGTCCCGGCAGGCTCGGGTTGTGGTTCACCGTTGAGGATACTGGCGTCGGCATCCCACAAGACCGACTCGATGCCATCTTCGAGCCTTTCGTGCAGGTCGATGGGAGCAGTACGCGCAAATATGGCGGCGCGGGTCTGGGTCTGGGAATCGTCAAGCGGCTGGTCCAGTTGATGAACGGCACCCTGAGCGTTGAAAGTGAACTTGGTCGAGGCACCCAACTGAGTTTTTCCGTCGAGGTCGAAGAGGCGAGTCCCGCCGTGCCGGTAAGCCCTGGGCCGATATTGACCAAGCCGATGCTTATCCGCCCGTTGAAAATTCTGCTCGCTGAAGATGAACGCATTAATCGCTTTACCATGGAGCGCATGCTGATAAAGCAGGGACATGAAGTTCGTTCGGTTACTGACGGCAAGCAATGTCTTCATATGCTGCAGCAGGATTCTTTTGATCTGGTGTTTATGGACATTCAGATGCCGGAAATGGACGGGCTGGAAACAACGCGACAGGCTCGTAGTCTCAAGGACCCGGACAAGGCGCGCATCCCCATTGTCGCCTTGACTGCTCATGCCATGAAGGGCGATCGCGAAAAATTTCTTGAAGCCGGTATGGATGAATACATCAGCAAACCTGTGCGCGCTGAAGAGCTAAGGCGTGTTCTGTCGCTGTTTTTTTAAATTTTCGGGGCACTCCGATGACTCAGGATAAATCAGGGTCGAATTCCGATGTCGATCCGCCTCATAGATTCGAATACCCTGGTGTTTCTTTTCTGCTCATCGCTCTTTTCTGGACTCTGGCCATCGGCGCCATGGCCGGCTGGCATTATTATCATGCGAGCAGGGCCGCATTGGATAATGCGCGTACAGCGGCTCGCCACAGTTTCGGCAAAGATCTGACCTTCCGCCGCTGGGCCACAAGCCATGGCGGCGTCTATGTGCCGGTCACGGCCAATACCCCGCCTAATCCTTATCTGACTCATGTTTTCGAACGCGACATCACGACCCCGTCCGGACGCGATCTGACCCTGGTCAACCCTGCCTATATGCTGCGCCAGATGCATGAAATGGCCGATGAGCTTTTCGGCACGCGCGGACATATCACCAGTCTCAAACCTCTGCGATGGGAAAATTCACCCGACGCATGGGAGGTGGAGGCCTTGCAGGAATTTTTGACAGGGAGCATTGAATGGTCGACCAGGTCGCAGATTGAGGGGGAGGATTATCTGCGCCTCATGCGCCCCTTGATGGTCGAAAGTGGTTGTCTCAAATGTCACGACCAGCAGGGCTATCAACTTGGCGATATCTTGGGCGGGGTCAGTGTGGCAATCCCCTGGGCGCCATATCGACAGGCGCTGGCGGCCGCACTTCGCGCTTATGTTTTGGGTTATGGTGGCCTGTGGCTGGTCGGCCTGATTTTGCTTGAGGGCAATCGCAGGCGCTTACGTGATCATCTGGAGGGACGTCTTGATAGCGAAAAGCGCTACCGTCAACTCTTTATATCCAATCCTCAGCCCATGTGGATATACGATTTGGATACATTGGCCTTTCTTGCAGTGAACGATGCGGCTGTCAGGCGCTATGGATACAGCCGAGAAGAGTTTCTTGCCATGACCATTAAAGACATTCGGCCCCTTGAGGATGTTGCTGGGTTGTTGCACAATGTCGCAAATGTTCAGAGCGGATTCGATGAAGCGGGTGTTTGGGTTCACATCAAAAAAGACGGCACAGTAATGGATGTCGAGATCACTTCCCATACCCTTGAGTTTGATCGGCACCGCGCGGAAATGGTACTTGTGCAGGATGTTACCGAACGCCTCCGCGCGGAAAAGATATTGCGTGACAATGAAAAACGTCTTCAGCATTGGCACGAGCTGTTGCAATACATTGTTGCGCATGATACCAGCGCCATTGTCGTTTTCGATAAAAACCTCAACTTCTTGTTCGTTAGTGACCGCTTTCTAACGGACTACCGGGTCAAGAAAAAAGATATCATCGGCAAACATCATTACGAAATCTTCCCTGACATCCCGGAAAAGTGGCGCCGGATTCATCAGCGCGTATTGCAGGGCGAATCGCTCGGTGAAGAAGAGGACCGGTTTGAGCGCGAAGACGGTCGTATTGATTATACACGCTGGCAATGTCGCCCCTGGTATGAAAGCGATGGGTCCATCGGCGGCATTATCATCTACACAGAGGTCATCACCGAGCGCATCGAGGCCAGGGAGGAACTGAAACAGCGCACCCTGGAGTTACAAGAGCGCAGCGCCGAACTTGAACGTTTCAACTACACCGTGTCCCATGATCTCAAGAGTCCCTTGGTTACGGTGAAATCTTTTCTCGGTTTTCTGGAGCAGGATCTGAAAAGACAAGATGACGAACGTATTCGTCTCGACATCGATTATATGCGTGCCGCAACGCAAAAAATGGGACAGCTGCTTGATGATTTGCTCGAAATGTCGCGACACGGCCGCATTGTCAACCCTTCCGTGAATGTTTCCTTTTCGGAACTCATGCGTGAAACACTCACTCTGGTGGCGGGGCCGATCACCGAGCGGGGCGTCGAGATCCAAATGGGTGATGATATGCCGGACTTGTTCGGCGACCCGCCGCGCCTGGTGGAGATCTGGCAGAACCTGTTGGAGAATGCCGTCAAGTATATGGGTGACCAAGAACATCCGCGCATTGAAATCGGTGCTGAAATGCAAGGAAAGGAGATGGTTTTTTTTGTACGCGATAATGGTATAGGCATCGATGAGCGGTATTTCGATAAAATTTTCGGTCTTTTTGAGAAACTTGACAAACAGACCGAAGGCAGTGGTTTGGGGCTGGCCTTGGTGAAAAGGATCGTAGGATTATACAAGGGAAGAATCTGGGTGGAATCGCAAGGCGTGGGCAAGGGCAGCTGTTTCAATTTCACCCTGCCGGATGCCGTTGAATTTAAGGAAGGGAAACAGCTATGATCGGGGAACCAATTGTTATTTTGTTGGCGGAGGATGACCCGGCCCATGCGGAAATCGTGCGCCGCAACATGGAAAATTCCCGAATCAGCAACCGCCTGGAGCATGTGGTCGACGGCCAGGAAGCACTGGATTACCTGTATCGTCGTGGCAGGTTCAGCGATCCGGGGTGTGCGCCACGTCCGGGGTTGATCCTGCTGGATCTGCGCATGCCGCGGATCAATGGCCTCGAAGTGTTGAAGATCATCAAGGAAGATCCTGGTTTGGGGCGCATACCGGTTGTGGTTCTGACTACTTCGGCCGCCGAAACGGATGTGGCCAAGGCCTATGATCATCATGCCAACAGCTATCTTGTCAAACCGGTCGATTTTCATCAGTTTGTCGAGATGATGAGTACCATCGGCTATTACTGGCTGGTGTGGAACAAAAATCCCAATGCTTGAGGGCGTTGGAGAATCAGGACGTTTCCCTCCGAACGTGTGACAATTCAATGCTGGTACTCAGGACTCAACGGAGATGATTTGAGTCTTTTCAGAAATGTCATTATTCTTGTCTTTATGCTGGGTTTGCTGGTGCCGGGATCTGCGTTCAGCCTTGATGCCCCGGCTTTCGGTTACGAAATGTTTGAGCGTCACGGTGCGGTCATGCTGCTCATCGATCCCGACAGTGGACGCATCGTCGATGCCAATCAGGCGGCGGTCGATTACTACGGCTATCCGCGCGACCAGCTACGGCGCCTGGCCATTCAGCAGATCAATACCCTCTCTGACGCCGAAACCCGGCAGGAGAGGGCGTTGGCGGCGCGGGAAAACCGCAACTATTTCATCTTCCGGCACCGTCTGGCCAACGGTGAGATCCGCCCCGTCGAAGTCTATTCCTGGCCCATCACCGTAAATCAAAGAACGGTGCTCTTCTCCATCATCCATGACGTTTCTCAGCGCGAAACGCTTCAGGAGGCTCTGGTGCAAAGCGAGGTGAGACTGCGCTTTGCGGAAAAGGTTGCCGGGGTAGGGCACTGGACTCTTGATCTCGATACCGGCATCTACACCTTTTCGCGGGGCGCCAGGGAATTGTTGGGACTGGAAGGCGAAACCCACGAAGTTAAGAGCATTCTTGGTCAAATTCTGCCCGAATATCGCGAGTTGATGGAACGCTCGCGCCACAGGCTTATTGAGCAGGGAGAAGAGTATTCCGTCGAAATCAGATTCCAGCGACCCGGTGACGGCCGAATCCTGGATCTGCATTCTCAAGGAATCTACGATGCGGAGGAACACAGGGTGTTCGGCGTTATTCACGATATTACGAATTATTCCGAAACGATGCGGACGCTGAAAGGGCAAACCCTGAAATTCGTGACGGCGATGTCTGTGGCGGTTGTTGTGCTACTGGCGGTTATTTTTCTACTTATCCAAGCCATGCGCACACGCAAAAATGCCCAACAGGCTTTGCTCGACCGAGAAGCTCTGCTTAAACGCAATGATCAGTTGCTTCGAGCCAAAAACGCCGAGTTGGAGCGCTTCACCTATGCCGTGAGCCATGACCTGAAGAGCCCCTTGGTGACGATTCAGACCTTTCTTGAATTTCTGCGGGAGGATATGAAAACGGCCGATGCCACCCGAACAGCCAAGGATATTGGTTATATTGACAGCGCCGTGCAGCGTATGACGCTGTTGCTTGACGAACTGCGTGAGTTTTCCCGCGTTGGGCGGATGATGAATGAAGCCGTCGCGGTGTCCTTCACGGATTTGACTGAGGAAGCCTTGGCGCTGGTGGCGGGGCCCATTGCCGAGCGTGGGGTGAGTGTTCAGGTAGAGGATGTGGATTTGCGCCTGGTGGGTGATCGCCCCAGGCTGGTCGCGGTCTGGCAGAATCTGGTGGAGAATGCCGTCAAATATAGGGGTGACCAGAAGCAACCCCGCATTGAAGTCGGCGCCGAGTTGTCAGGCGACACCCCGGTTTTTTTCGTGCGGGACAACGGCATGGGCATTGCTCCCGAAAATCACGACAAAATCTTCGAGCTGTTCAAACGCGTCGAAACAAGCGGCGATGGCACGGGATTCGGTCTGGCCCTGGTCAAGCGCATTGTTGAGCTGCATGGCGGGCGCATCTGGGTGGAGTCGGAAGGTGAAGGGCAGGGGGCTTGTTTCTCCTTCACCTTGCCGAAAGCTGTTTCGGAGAAGAGTTCTGCATAATTTGACTTGATTTATTTGCTTCTTGTAATTAATATAAATTTATGGTTTTGTGAACGGATGGACGACGCGATAAGCCGTCCGCACAAAATGACGCCTTGAAAATGCAGTTCCGAAAGTTTTTATCCTGTGACCAATGGCCAGCTGACAGGACAGAAAAAACAATACAGCCTGGTTTCTGCCATTGCAATCCTCCCGGTTTTTGTGGCGGGAGTGCTGCTTGCCTGGTGGTCCGTGCAAACGGCTTTCGACCACCTGCGCCAGGATCTGCTGCGTCAGGCGCAATGGCTTGCGCAAACAGTGAATATCGATCATGTCAATGCCCTCAGCGGCACCCCCGCCGACCTCCAGTCTCCTGCATACCTGCGCCTAAAAAAACAGTTTTCCGCCAGTGTCTCCATCGATCCCCGCCACCGCTTCATCTATCTCATGGGCCGAAATGCTGATGAGAGCGTATTTTTTTTCGTTGATAACGAACCGGTTGGTTCCGCCGATGAAGTTGCGCCCGGCCTGATCTACAACGAGGTTCCGGATGGATTTCGCCGTGTATTCGATACGGCAATCCCAACAACGGAAGGCCCCTATACCGATCAATGGGGTCGTTTTATCAGTAGTGCTGTGCCCTTGATTGATCCCGCCACGGGTGGCGTTGTCGCAGTTTTGGGCCTGGATATTGACGCTCGCCTCTGGTCGCGCTTGTTGATCCGGGCAGCGCTCCCCAGTGTGCTATTGACCCTGGCACTGGCTGCAGTTTTACTTTTCGGCGCAGTGCTGCTGAATTTACGCTCGCGATTTAGAAATGACCCATCACGCTGGATGCACCGCCTTGAGCCCGCCCTGGTGGCTTTAATCGGGCTGATCCTCACAATGTTCTCCGCCTGGATGGCGCATGATTGGGAGAGTCGTAACCGCGCGCAGAGCTTTGTGCAACTGGCGGCAATCCAGACCGGGGCCATAGCAGACACTTTGCATGATTTGCGCGACATTGAACTGGAAAGCCTGGCGCGTTTTTATGAGGGCCGCGAACACATTACTTCCGCAGAGTTTCAGCATTTCACCGGCTTTCTTACTCGAAATCAGGCGGTTCACGCCTGGGCTCTGATCCCGGCTGTGTCAGCGGCGGAGAGGCTCGATTTTAAACAGCAGCTCGATGCCGATGGATTGCAGGATTTTTCCATCTGGGAAAGGGACGCTCAGGGTAACCGCATGTCTGCCGGCAGTCGGGACAGGTATTTTCCGCTTATGCATGTCGTGCACCTGACAGCTAATGACCCGATTCTGGGTTTTGACCTGGGCTCTGAGCCCCTGCGTCGCGCGGCGTTGGAAGAGGCGATGCATTCCGGCATGATGACCGCTACCGCGCCCCTCACCCTGGTCGATGAAACCGATGACCAATTGGGCATGCTCATCATGCGCCCGGTTTTCACTCGCGAAGATAAGGGCCCTTTGCGCGGTTTTGTTCTTGCAGCATTGCGCCTGGACAATCTGCTGAAAAGTCAGGCAAAGGATCATTCGATATTGATGAAAATCGCACTGGTGCACAGTGATGCTCCGAGCCAATTACTCGCGGTCTATGGGGACCGCCAGGACATGTCGGGAAATGGGCTGTCCGTGACGCGCCCCGTATTTGCCTACAGCAGGGTTTTTG
Organism: Geoalkalibacter ferrihydriticus DSM 17813; assembly: GCF_000820505.1. NCBI lineage: Bacteria > Pseudomonadati > Thermodesulfobacteriota > Desulfuromonadia > Desulfuromonadales > Geoalkalibacteraceae > Geoalkalibacter > Geoalkalibacter ferrihydriticus. The sequence goes on from NZ_JWJD01000010.1 coordinate 73,686, forward strand.
CCGTAACCGCCCACGGGGGGCCGGATTTCATGCTGTTGCACCCTGCTCGAGCCGGGCTGCTGGTCGCGCTGAGCGGGCTTGTGCTGACCGTCGCTCTCGCTGCCGTAACCGGAGTCACCTTTCGGCGCCGCGAGGAACTTGAAGGGTTGGTTGAGGAGCGAACGCGATCGCTGCATGACAGCGAAATGTTTTTGAGGATGCTGCTGCAAACCATACCGATTCCGGTTTTTTACAAGGACAAAGAGGGGCGCTATCTGGGCTTCAATAATGCGTTTGAGACATTTTTCGGAAAGTCCAGGCAGGAACTTATCGGCAAAAGCGTTTTTGACATCAGTCCCTCGGAATTGGCTGAAATCTATCACGCCCAGGATCTCGTGCTGTTCGAGAAACCCGGGGTTCAGGTGTATGATTCCCGGGTCAAGGATGCTCAGGGCGCTCTTCACGAGGTGGTGTTTCACAAAGCGTCCCTGACCGACGCGCAGGGTGCGGTTGTCGGGCTGATCGGCGCCGTGCTTGATGTGACCAAGTGCAGGCGGGCAGAGACAGAACTTCAGGTCGCCAACCTGGAGTTGCAGGCCGTCAGTGAACGCGCTGGGGAAATGGCCCGAGAGGCGGAATCAGCCAATCTTGCCAAAGGCGAGTTTTTGGCCAACATGAGCCACGAGATTCGCACGCCCATGAACGGGGTCATCGGCATGACGGGGCTGCTGCTCGATACGGCACTGACCGATGAACAGCGGCATTACGCCGAGATTGTGCGTGGGAGCAGCAAATCGCTGCTTTCCTTGATTGACGGCATTCTCGATTTTTCAAAGATTGAAGCCGGAAAGCTCGAGCTGGACACGCTGGACTTCAAATTGCCAAGTCTGCTCAACAGTTTTTCGATGGCGTTTGCCGTGCAAGCGGAGGAAAAAGGGGTGGAATTTTCCTGTGCTATTGATCCGGGAGTTCCCGTTTTCCTGCGCGGCGATCCCGGTCGTCTGCGGCAGATTCTAGTCAACCTGACCGGCAATGCCCTTAAATTTACCACGGAGGGTGAAGTGGCGGTTCAGGTGTCGCTGGTGGAGCAAGGGCAGGAGGATGCGCTGTTGCGCTTTTCAGTGCGCGATACGGGTATCGGCATTCCGCAGGACAAAATCGGGTTTCTTTTTAACAAATTCACACAGATTGACAATTCGACCACCCGCAAATACGGCGGCACGGGACTGGGCCTTGCCATCTCTAAGCAACTGGTCGAACTCATGGGCGGGGAGGTGAGCGTGCGCAGCAAAGAAAACAAGGGGTCGGAATTCAGATTTACCGCGCGCTTTGGCAAGCGGGACGCAGGCGCGCAAACCGCTGGTTATCTGCAGGTTGACACGGGCGGGTCACCTGCGCTGACTCAGAAAATTTCCGATTTCAATACAGAGGAAGGATTTCCACCGTCTCAAAGGGTTGATGGAGCGACCACCCGATTTGGTGGTCGCACAGCGCGCATCCTCCTGGTCGAGGACAATGCCACCAATCAGCAGGTAGCCCTGGGTATTCTCAAAAAACTTGGACTATCTGCCGATGCGGTTGCCAACGGTGCGGAAGCCCTTAATGCCCTTGAGACCAAGGCCTACGATCTGGTGCTCATGGATGTGCAGATGCCGGTCATGGATGGTTTTGAAGCATCCAGGCAGATCCGTAATCCGCAATCCGCGGCCCTTAATCACCGGGTGCCGATCATTGCCTTGACCGCCCACGCCATGCAGAGCGATCGACAGCGCTGTCTCAATGCGGGTATGGATGACTTTCTGTCCAAGCCGGTGTCGCCGCAATTGTTGGCCGAGATTCTGGAGAAATGGCTGCCCGAGAAAAGTGTGCCTTCCGTTCAGCAACCTGCCCCTGTCCTGAAAGAGCCGGTGGTTTTTGATCGCGCGGGCATGATGGAGCGAATGATGGCGGATGAAGACCTGGTGCAATCGGTCATTGAAGGATTTCTGGAAGATGTTCCCGGGCAAATCGAGAACCTGCGCAACTCTCTGCAGGGCGCGGACATGGAAGGTGCTGAGCGGCAAGCTCACACCATTCAAGGGTTGGCGGGACTCGTCGGCGGTGACAGGTTGCGGGCGTTGGTTTTGCCGATGGAACAAATGCTGATGAATGGCGACCTGGAGGGTGCCAGGGCGCGCCTTGCCAACATGCAATCCGAGTTCGAGGCGCTGAAGAAGGCCATGCTGTCCTGATTTTTTCTGAAAAGTGGGCGATCAGATTGAGGTTAAGGGCTCTCGGGTGACATTTGAAGGTAAACCGGCCCTGATCGCTGCGGAGGTCAAAAAGGATGATTCGGTGCTGGTGTTGCGCAATGAGGCCGGCATCCCCGTCTGGGCTGGTTGGAGTCGTTGAAGGCGGTTCTTGGACACTGAATTGGGGTAAAGTCCCCGTGTCCAAGGAGCACTCGGACCACTTTCAGAACCAGATCAAGTTCTGGGGGATCACTCCCAGCTTTCCTTCGTTGCCGAGCCTCAGACCAACGGCGTGGCCGAACGTTTCAACCGCACGTTAAAAGAGCAAGCCATTTATGGCCACGTATTCCGAACCGTTCATGATGTTCGCGAGGTCGTCGGGACCTTTGTCGAACTCTATAACAGCGAGTGGCGCGTCGAGAAAAACCAGTTCAAATCGCTCCATGAAATCCGTCATGCGGCGTGAGTTTAACTTGTGTCCAAAGAACCGGTTCCGCTACAAATTGCCGGTGCAGAGAAACAGGATCCGTAACTTTCCCATGATTTTTTCATCCCTTGGCTAGAGACGGGATCAGCAGCACCGGAGCATGGTTTTTCGACTCCTTGCCGCGGAAGAGGACAATCCCTAAACGTTGATAGATTGGGAAAATACCGGGAAAGCTTATCCGCATAGGCGAATGAAGGCAAGGCAGCTTACCGGGTAGAATCCCCCATTCATTTAATTGCTCAATTTGTCGCCAGGATGGTAAATTGCGACGTTAATACCTTTTGGCGCAAGGTGCTTTCATGCCGCTAAGCAATCCCTGGTTGTGGTTTGTTATCTATTTCGGTCTCGGTCTGATTCTTGGTACGGTGCTTTACCGTAGCGATTTCTGCATGGCCGCCATTCTCAGAGATGTTTTTCTTTTCAAGGACACCGCGCGTCTGCGGCACCTTTTTCTTGCTGTTGTCCTGACCTTATTTCTGTTTCTGCTGCTACGCGCAGTCGGGCTCAGTCCCGCGGATCCCTACAGGGGCTACGGCATCGTGTCCCTTATGGGCGTCGGCGGTGGGCTCATCTTCGGCTTCGGCATGGTTTTGGCCGGCGGCTGCGTCATGAGTTCCCTTTATAAAATGGCCTCCGGAAACCTGAGCTATGTCCTGGTCTTTTTTGGAATGATTTTGGGGAGCATGCTCTATGCCGAGTTGTTTCCCTGGCTGCAGGAGGTCGAACGCAGTCTGTCTCTCGCCATGCCGGCCAGTCTGTTTGAGCTTTGGCCGCGGGCAATGCGCTGGGTCGCATGGACTTTTATCGCTCTTGCGGCGCTGCTCTTTGTTCAGTGGCAACGCAAGGGATATTGGCACCTGAGGGTCGAAGTGGCCGGTTATCTGCAACCCTGGCTGGCGGCCCTATGTCTTGCCTGCATCAGCCTGGCTCTTTATCTGTTCAGCTCTGTGCCCTTGGGCATTTCGTCGGGCTATGCCGAATTGGCGGGTTTTTTGGGCAGAATGATCACGCCCGAGCATGTTGCGTCCCTGGAGTACTTCAGCCGGAGCGAGGCCATGCATCTCGCCGAGGGTCGCCGTTACGGCGAGGTTGTTCTCATGGCGGGCGTGGTGTTCGGTGCCTTTGTCAACGCCGTTGCATTGCGCGAGTTCCACGTGTCCCCTCCGCCACCCTTGAGTCAATGCGGCGCGGCCTTTGCAGGAGGTCTGTTGATCGCCTTGGGGGCGCGCATGGCTCAAGGATGTAATTTCAAGCATCTGCTCGGCGGCTTGCCGCTGCTCTCCGTGCAATCCCTGCTCTTTGCCCTGGGGTTGATCCTGGGTGTCTGGTTGGGCGCCCGCATACTGCCCCGGCTTCTTTTGAGGTAAACTTTCATGGACACCAGAGAAATCATCGAAACCATCGACTTGAATATTCTCGGGCAGGTTTGTCCGGCGTGCCTGCTGGTGGTGCTCAAGGCGCTCAATGATCACGAACAGCGACTGCGCTGCGGAAAAACGCGCCTGGTGGTGCGCACCGACCACCGGGACAGTACGCGCACGGTTCCCGAGTCGGCCCGCAAAATGGGCTATGCAGCCCTGGTGAAAAAAGTCGGCAGCTATTATGAAATCTCCATCGGGAAAAAAGATGATCCCGCCTGATGAGGAACTTGCCTCCCTAAAGGAGCGCTGCGCGGTTCTGGAGGCCGAAAATCAGGCCTATGCGCGCTACATTCGCGCCAAGACCAATCAGTTGCTGGAAATCATGGAAACGCGTGCCCTACAGGCCGAAGAACTGGATGATCGTGCCCTCCTCGATCTGGATCCCATCGGCATCGTGGCGCAGTCCTTCCAGCAGATTCTGGGGCATCTCAACCGCACCATCGACGAGCTGCGCGAGGCCAGGGCCGGCGAGCGGGAGCTGCGTGAATATTATCTGACCGAGAAGATGAAGCTGGCCACGGTGATTGAAAGTCTCTCGGAGGGCTTGCTGGTTCTGGATGAACAAAACCGTATCCTCTCCTGCAACCGCGCCGCTGATGAGCTTACTCAATGGTTGACCACCGAGATGCTGGGGCAACCCATCGGTGCCGGATTTCCCGAGATGGAGAACGCCTTGCGCAAGAATGCGGGCGACGCGCAGAATCTGGAGCTGGTGCATCGCAGCCGCGCGGGTGAAGATCTTCTGCTGTCGGTCAACATCGCTCGCCTGCGCGACAGCGAGGGACGCCGGCTCGGCCGGGTTGTGACTTTTCGTGACAGCACCGAGGAGAGAAGGCGCACGGAGCTTTATCATCGCACGGAAAAACTCGCCGCCATCGGCCAGCTTTCCGCCGGGGTCGCCCACGAGCTCAATACCCCGTTGGGCAGCGTGCTGGGTTATGCGCGTCTGCTGCTCAAGGACAAGACCCTCAACGCCACCCAGCGGGCCTGGGTCGAGATCATCGCCGAACAAGTCAAGAAGAGCAGCGCCATCATCCAGGGCTTGCTGCGCTTTGCCCGTCAATCAAATCCCGCGCGGCGTTGCCTTGAAGAGTGCCGGTTAAATGAAATCATCGCGCAGACCTTGCCCTTGCTCGCCACGGAAACGGCCAAGCGCAAGATTGAATTGATCACCGATTTGCAGGCCGTACCTGCCATTGTCGCCGATCCGCGTGAGCTTGAACAGGTCGTGCTCAACTTGACGATGAATGCCTTGCAGGCCATCGGCAACAAGGGCCGCATCAGCATCCGAACCCGGCATGCGGGAGCGCGCGTGGTGCTGAAGGTGGAGGATAGCGGTCCGGGCATTCCCGAACCGATTCGCTCGCGCATTTTCGACCCCTTCTACACCACCAAGCCCGTGGGGGAGGGGACGGGTCTGGGCTTGTCCATCTGCTCGGGAATTGTCGGCGATCTGGGTGGAAGCATTGACGTGAGCAGCGTCGAGGGGCAGGGGACAACCTTTATCGTGTCGCTGCCGGTGCACGCAAATGGTGCGTCGAATGTGCCAAAAAATCGTAAAATCAGCTAGGAGGACGCTTGATGTCTGCTCCCTCGATTCTTATCGTGGAAGATGATCTGCGCATGCGCCAGCTGCTGCGCGATACCCTGGGTGCCGAGGGGATTGTTGCCGAAACGACCGAGGACAGCCGCGAGGCGGCGCGGATTCTGGATGCGCAGAAGATCGACATCGTCATTACCGATCTGATGATGCCCCATATCGACGGCATGGAGATCCTTGAACGCGCCCGACGCGGCAATCCCGAATGCGCGGTGATACTCATCACGGGTTACGGCACCATTGAGTCGGCGGTGGCGGCCATTCGCAAAGGCGCCTACGACTATGTCCAAAAACCCTTTGAGCCCGATGCCCTGCTGCTCATCGTGCGCCGCGCCCAGGAACATGTGCGCCTGCTCCAGGAAAATCGCCGACTGCGTCGTCAGGTCGAGGGAATGCACGGCGAGGAATTGATCGGCACCAGCCGCCGGATGGTGGATCTAAAGAACTTCATCGCCAAAATCGCCCCCTTTGACACCACGGTGCTGATTCAGGGAGAGACGGGCACCGGCAAGGAACTGGTGGCCAAGCTCATTCATCAGTGGAGCCCCCGGCGCACCCAAACTTTTTTGCCCATCAACTGCGGCGCCTTGCCCGAATCGCTGCTGGAGGCCGAACTTTTCGGGCATGTGCGTGGCGCTTTCACCGGCGCCGACCGGGATAAAAAAGGCCTTTTCGAGGCGGTGGAAAAAGGCACGCTTTTTCTCGATGAGATTAATTCCATCTCCCCGGCATTTCAGGTCAAATTGCTGCGTGTTCTGCAGGAAGGCACCTATATGAAGGTCGGGGGTCGCGATCCGCAAAAAACCGATGTGCGGGTCATCGCCGCGGGCAACGTCCCTTTGGAACAGGAGGTCGCGGCGGGCCGTTTCCGCAGTGATCTGTTCTACCGTCTCAACGTGGTGCCGGTGGAGATACCGCCCCTGCGCGAACGGCGCGAGGACATCGGCCTGCTGGCCCATCATTTCCTTGCGAAATACGGCGCCAAATACGGCAAGAGCGTACAAACCATCAGCGCGCGGGCCCTCGAGAATCTGCGTGCGCACCCCTGGCCGGGCAACGTGCGCGAACTGGAAAATGTCGTCGAGCGCGCCGTCATCGTCGCTGAAGGCGATGAGCTTTTGCCTGCGCACCTGCCGCGTCTTACGCCGCCGGCGGATGAACGCATGGCGGCAGATGAGGATTTGATTTCCCTGGAAGAGATGGAAAAGCGCCTCATCCTCAAAACCCTGCAACGTACTAGCGGCAATCGCGGCAGAACCGCCGAAATTCTCGGCATCAGCCCGGTGTCCCTATGGCGCAAGATAAAGAAATACGAATTTTATTAGAAAAGCCCTTCCCGCATTTCTTTCATTTTGAAACAATCCTTCACAATGAAATTAAGATTAGAGAGAAAAGTCACTGATTTTGCGCTTTTGTCTTGGCATACCCCTTGCTGTATAAATAACCCGAAATAGGAAAAAACAGTCGCATTCGTCGACAGAATTTCCATATGTCCAACCGCAACGCAACAAGGGGAGGCTTAGAGCATGGATAAGGATCGCAGAAAAGTCCTGGGTATGGCAGGCTGCATGGCGGCGGCCGGAGTTCTCGGTACGGGAGCCTTTAAACTGGTCGGTGCTCAGGACGGAAAGAAGGAAGACGTCAAGGCGCGTCCGCCCGTCAAACTGGACAGCAAAGGCAAGGTCTTGCATGAGCCGCTGCCCTATGTGGCCCTTGATCCCGACAAGGCCCTCGAGCTCGGGTACAGCAACAAGCTCATCGGCGACTGCATGTACGGGGTGTTTTCGACTATCGTTGAGATGCTTGGCGATAAAGTGGGCGGGCCTTATCTGACCTATCCCACCTCAGTGACGCGTTTCGGGGCCGGCGGCATTGTCGGCTGGGGTGCCACTTGCGGTTCGGTGCAGGGGGCGGCCATGGCGATTTACCTGGTTTCACCCAATCCGACCCCGATCATTGATGAGGTTCTCAATTATTATCAGTACTCCATGCTGCCCGACCTCAGGCCCCCCAATGCGGCCATGGACATCAAGCCCTCCCGGGCGGATTCGACCCTTTGCCACGTGTCCATCTCGCACTGGACCAAGGCCTCGGGAGCCCAGACCTTTTCCAGGGAGCGCGTGGAGCGCTGCGCCCAACTCGCCGCCAATTTGACGAAAAAGACCGTCGAGGCTCTTAATGCGCAGTTGGCCGGCAGCTTCAAGGGCGATTTCCCCATCCCGGAAGAGGTTCTTGCCTGCCGCGCCTGTCATGATATGGGTGGCGCCATGGAGAACACCCGCGGCAAGATGAACTGCATGACTTGCCACAGCGGGCATGATGAGATGAAACCCAATATTTACGAAAAGCCTCCGGTGAAGTTGTAACGCGCAGCGGCAACCCAAAGTGTGTACTTGACAAAAGAGGCTATTTGGCTATATTGCCAAGTAGCCTCTTAACCATTGAAAGGTCAGCGCTTGTATCAAAACCGCAAAAGCCATTTCGAAGCCCGCGCCCGCGTTCTCAAGGCTCTCGCCCATCCAACCCGGTTGTTCATTGTCGAAGAACTCGCCAACGAGGAGCGCTGCGTCTGTGATCTGACCGAGATGATCGGGGTGGATATCTCCACCGTCTCCAAGCATCTCTCGGTTCTCAAGCAGGCCGGCGTTGTGTCGGACGACCGGCGCGGCAACCAGGTTTTTTATCGCCTGCGTGTGCCCTGCATTCTTAATTTTTTCGGCTGCGTGGAGTCGGTTCTGGAATCCCGGGCGCGCGAGCAGAGCGAATTTCTTGAAGTGGTTGCGGACTAACCCCTATTTTTTTGCTCAAATATTTGGTCATTTGACCAAATAGGAAAGTGCTGTCAAAGGATATTTTTCGTGGACTGGAAACAGGAATGGAAGCCCCTGGCGGCGATCGTCGCCGTTTTTACCGCCTGCTATTATCTTCCCATCGATTGGTTGCGCCAGTCGCAGCGCGTGGAAAATGCTCTGTGGGAATCCCTGCACCTGGTCAAATGGTATGCCCAGGAACATGTCATCCTGTGCCTGATACCGGCTTTTTTCATCGCCGGGGCGGTCGGGGTATTCGTCAGTCAGGCCGCGGTGATGAAATATCTCGGACCCCAGGCCCATAAACCCCTGGCTTATGGTGTCGCCTCGGTTTCGGGCAGTATTCTGGCGGTGTGCTCCTGCACCATATTACCGCTGTTCGCCGGTATCTATCGCATGGGCGCCGGGCTGGGTCCCGCCAGCGCCTTTCTTTATTCCGGTCCGGCTATCAACATTCTGGCCATCGTGTTGACCGGCGCGGTGCTTGGGCCGCAGATGGGCGTAGCGCGCGCGGTCGGGGCGGTGGCCTTTGCCATTGTCATCGGCCTGTGCATGCACCTGATTTACCGCAAGGAAGAACAGGCCAAGATCGAGGCGGCAGCGCTCATGTCGGAGCCCCCGGTGACGCGCCCCCTGTGGCAGAACGCCCTTTATTTCGGATCCATGGTCGGTATTCTGGTCTTTGCCAATTGGGGTCGTCCGGCCGAAGAACAGGGTCTTTGGTATGCCATTTACGAAGGAAAATGGGTTTTTTCTTCGTTGTTTGCGGTGGCTCTGGCGCTGATTCTGGTCGCCTGGTTCAATATCGGCAAGGTTCGGATGCTGATGGCTGCCGCGCCGGTGGTCGTTCTGGCTCTGGCCGTGCCCCAGCATCCGACCCTGGCTTTTGTCGCCGGCGCCATCGGTCTGTCGGTATTGCTCACCACCGGCAAGGATGAAAGTGGCGAATTGAACGAGTGGTTTTCCACCAGCTGGGATTTCGCCAAAAAGATCATGCCCCTGCTGCTCATCGGGGTGCTGGTGGCGGGAGCGCTGCTTGGGCGTCCGGAGCAGGAAGGCCTGATCCCTTCCGCCTGGATCGCCGGACTGGTGGGCGGCAACTCCCTGTGGGCGAATCTGTTTGCTTCGGTGGTGGGAGCGTTCATGTATTTTGCCACCCTGACCGAAGTGCCTATTTTGCAGGGACTCATCGGCGCCGGCATGGGCAAGGGCCCGGCCCTGGCCCTGCTGCTGGCGGGTCCGGCCCTGAGCCTGCCCAACATGCTGGTGATTCGCAGCATCATGGGCACACAGAAAACGATCGTGTTCGTCGCGCTGGTGGTGGTTATGTCGACCCTCGCCGGGATGATTTTCGGAGCGTTTTTTTAAGGGATTATAAAATAATGCGCACCGCTGAGAGCGCAAAGAGCGCAGAGAAATAAACCTCTGTACTCTCGGCGTGCTCTGTGGTGAAAACTTGTCTGCGATTTGTCCTCAACCAACCATAGGAGATCCAAAGCATGAAAAACATCAAGATTCTCGGAACCGGTTGCGCCAAGTGCCATAAACTGGAGGAAAACGCCAAGGCCGCGGTGGCCGCCTTGGGTTTGGCCTGTGAGGTGGAAAAGGTCACCAACATCAACGACATTATGAAGTTCGGGATAATGACCACACCGGGCCTGGTGGTGGACGACAAGGTGGTCTCGGCGGGCAAACTGCTTTCTCCCGACCAAATAAAAAAGCTGATTGCTTGAAACTTTTCGCAAAGGTGATGGATAAGATGTACGAATTACTGAGATATCGCTGTCAAAAATTCTTCTTGACGTCCGCCGTCGTGGCCTTTCTCTCCCTGGTGGTCGCCTGTGAAAAGTCCGACTCTGCTTCGGCTCAAGGGGGTTCCCCTGTCGCGGGAACCGGAGTCCCCCACTTGGTCGATCTGGGCGCCGATAAATGCATTCCCTGCCAGATGATGAAGCCGATTCTCGACGATCTGGAAAAAGATTTTGCCGGGCGTATGGATGTCACTTTCATCGACGTCTGGAAAAATCGCGATGAGGCTCGGCGTTTTGGAATTCAGATGATTCCCACCCAGATTTTCTACGATGAAAAGGGTGTGGAACTCTATCGGCGCAGCGGCTTTATCGGGCGCGAGGACATTCTCGCGACCTGGCAGCGGCTTGGTTATGAATTTGGGCAATAAAGGAATTTAGATGGAATCGTTGTTTATCACCCTGACCAATGCCGTAACCGGCACCCCGTTGATTGCTCTCTCTGCGGCCCTTGCCTGGGGCGTTATCAGCGTGGTGCTTTCACCCTGCCATCTGGCCAGCATTCCCCTCATCGTCGGTTTCATCGACGGGCAGGGGAAAATGAGCACCTGGCGCGCTTTTGTCATTTCCAACCTTTTTGCCGTGGGCATTCTCATCACCATCGCCTTCATCGGCGTGGCGACGGCCATGGCCGGACGGATGTTGGGTGATCTCGGCGTCTGGACCAACTGGTTCGTGGCGGCGATTTTCTTTGTTGTTGGTCTTCATCTGCTCGATGTCATCCCCATGCCCTGGTCCGGCCCCGGGCAGGTGGGCATGGCGCGCAAGGGGATGATCGCCGCCTTTTTATTGGGGTTGATCTTCGGCATCGCCCTGGGACCCTGCACATTTGCCTTCATGGCACCCATGCTCGGTGTCGCCTTCAGCCTCTCCGCGGACAACATGCTCTACGGCGCGGCCCTGCTTCTGGCCTATGGCATCGGCCATTGCGCGGTGATCGTGCTGGCGGGCACCTTCACCGAGGTCATCCAGCACTATCTCGACTGGAACGAACGCTCCAAGGGCGCCGTCATCCTGAAAAAGATCTGTGGTTTGCTGGTGATCGCAGGCGGCGTCTGGCTGATCTACACCGCGCCCCTCTAGGGGGGCGCACAACGCGGAAAAGAAGGTGAGCTATGACCGGCAAAAAAGGCTTCATCCTGTGCGTGTGCCAGGGGACCCGTCCCTTGCGCAAACTTGACTGCGAGAGTTGATGGACGCAGCGAAGAAAAAATAGTAGAGGATGCTTTTGAAGGGGTTTTGGGCATGATGATTGTCGCTCCCGCACTCTTGGGGCTGGTCTTTTGTTTACTTAATGCAGCCGGGGCTGATTTATTTTGCCTGACGTCGGGGTGCGCTCTTTATGCCGGATATTCCCTGTTCGGCGTGTCCTTTTATGCCTATGGCGCCATGGGGTTTGGCACCATACTTGTGCTGGCCCTGTGTGCGCGGCGTATGCCACTGGCCGTCAAATTGCTTTTCTGGGTGATTTTCATCGGCCTGTTTCTGGATGTGCTGTTTCTCGGGTGGCAAATTCTTTACTGGCCCTGTCTAAGCTGTCTGGTGGTTGCCGTTCTGCTCGGATGGACAGCCGTGGCTTTCTGGTTGAGGTATGCGCACGAGGGTCGGCGACTGTTGCAAGGGGTTTTCCTGATCTGGGTCTTCTTCCTGATTCCCGTGGGGATTGCCGCCGGCAAGGAACTGTTTCTTTCGCCCTGGCCGATTTACGGTGCGCAGGATGCCCCGATTCACGTCTTTTTTTCCCCCACCTGTCCCGCATGCGGTACCGAGGTTGCTAAACTTTTGCAAAGCCCCTATGCCGATAGGGCGGCCTTTTTCCCGGTCGCCAAGGATGGTCGGGACTTGAAGCTTTTTGCCGCATTTTTACAGGAAAAACTTGATGAACCTCAAGATTTAAGACGACTTTTTCTTGAGGAACCGGATGGCGAGGTGAGTGTTCCCTTAGTTTTGCGTTGGCGTCTGGCCAGAAATACCATGGCTTTGGCCGGTTATGGTGCTCAATCCATTCCTTTCATCCTGAGCCCGACGGTACTTGAAATTGTCCAAGCACCCTTTGATGGGGCCTTGCCCACATCCAATCCCTGGGAGCCGGTCGATGTCGGAGGGTGTGGTTTCTTCGGCGCGCAGGATCTGCCTTGTGACTGATTTTTCCGTGCGCGGGTACTGAGGCTTCCCGCTTGGGCTTGGTGTTCGGTGCAACAACTCAGTTGCGCATCGGTATCAGCAACACCGGTACCGGCGAGTTACGCACAACATTATGGCTGACGCTGCCGAGAAAAATTTCGCGCACAAAACCCCGCCCCTGCGTTCCCATGACGGCCATTTTTGCGTCATGCTCCTTGATCAAACGGCAGATTTCCTCATGGGTAATGCCGTAACAAACTTCGGTATTTACTTGCAGTGACGGGGACTTTTTCAGCAGAGTCTTCCTTAAATCAGCAAGCCGGCCACGGTCATGTTCGTTAAATTCTTCCAGTCGATCCTTGAGGTGTTGTTCCAGTTTGACCTTGTCCTGAACATGAATCAGAGTGAGCTTTTTTACCCCTTCGGCCACCAGCTGTTTCAACGAGTTGAAGGCGTTGTCAGCCATTTCGGAAAAATCGGTGGCAAACAGAACATGTTCACTGAAACCGCAATTTTCAAAGGGGAGACATGCCGAGTCCTCGCCTGATTTTTCCACCGGCACCACCAGCACCGGTTTTTCGGTTTTGTTGATCACTCCAAAGGCAACGCCTCCGATAATTTTCTCTTCGGCCAGAGAATGCCCCTGGGCCCCCAGAACAATCAGATCGTAATTTTCTTTTACCGCTATCCGGTTGATTTCCCGCTTCGCGGAGCCGACGACAATCCGCGTTTCGACGTTGAAACCTTGCTCTTCCAGGTTTTTTTTCTGCTTCTCCATCAACTCATCCAACGACTCCGTCTTGTACGAATAGGCTGTTGAGGCGGCGTGGGAAAAACTTAAGCACTGCAGCAACAGGCAGTCTCCGGCGCCGAAATCTTTCAGCCCTTTTAAACAATCGGTCATGGCAGAAGATGCCGGTGAAAGATCGGTAGCAACAATAAAGGGATTAAACATGATACAACTCCTTTTTGCTGGCGTTCCTAAAGTTTGGGGTTTTAAGCTTTTGCCGCCGGAAACCAGCCGCGGGTGCGATTGGCGTATTTGACCAAAGCCAGCATCAGCGGCACTTCCACCAGCACCCCGACGATCGTCACCAACACCACCGGCGAGGCAGCGCCGAACAGGGTAATGGCAACAGCGACCGCCAGCTCAAAAAAGTTAGAGGCGCCGATCATACCTGCCGGCGCGGCAATATCATGGCTCATACGGCATTTAAGACAACCGATATAGGCCAGGAAAAAGATGAAGATCGTCTGAATGATCAGCGGAATGGCGATCAGGACAATATGAAAGGGGTTGCTAAGGATCACATCTCCCTGAAATGAGAAAATCAGTACCAACGTCAGCAGCAACCCAACAATGGTGATGTTGTTGAATTTGGGTAGAAATTCCTTGTTGAAATACTCTTCCCCTTTATTCTTCAACATCCAAGTGCGGGTGAAAATCCCCCCCGCCAAAGGGATGACAACGAACAGAAACACCGACAGAAATAGAGTCGCCCAGGGAATGCTGATGCCGCCGATACCCAGCAGCAGGGCGACGATCGGGGTGAAAGCAATCAGGATAATCAGGTCGTTGGTGGCAACCTGAACCACGGTGTAAGCCGGGTTGCCGCGAGTCAGATGGCTCCAGACAAAGACCATGGCGGTGCAGGGAGCGGCCCCCAGAATGACCGCGCCGGCCAGATATTCTTTAGCCAGGTCCGGAGGGATAAAGGGGCTGAACACGACATAAAAGAAGAAGGCCGCGATACCGAACATGGTAAAGGGCTTAATCAGCCAGTTGACAATCCAAGTGATATAGAGCCCCTCGGGATTTTTCTTTAAGTTCCTAATGCTGGTGAAATCAACCTTCATCATCATCGGATAGATCATCAGCCAGATCAGCACCGCAATGGGGATGGAGACATTTGCATACTCAAATTTACTTAAAGTCGCAGGAATTGCGGGCAGAAATTTTCCGATCAGCACCCCGCCAATCATGCAGAGAACAACCCATACCGTCAGGTTTTTCTCAAAAAAACTGATGCCTTCCAACTTTTGCTTCGTCATTGTTTAACTCCCAGCTAATTCGTTACGGAAAAATCGCCGAGTTGGGCCCGGATTTCATCCCGTACCCGGCGGTAAACTGCCATTATCTCTTCTTCTGTGCCCGTTGCCTTGGGGGGATCCTCAAAGCCCATGTGCAAACGCTTTACGCCACCGATAAACAGGGGACATTTATCGTTGGCGTTCCAAAGCCTTGAAAATCTGAGCTGTTTGCTTCTGGAGGTGATTGTATCCGCATGTACAGATATGTAAAGAGATTGCTTCCCGTACCAGACATTATTTCCGGTACGGCCAAACGTGAGAAAACATAGCCTTCCGGAAGCCCCCGTGCGACAGAACAACTTGCCATGGAATCGTTAGGTGTAATAATACACCTCTTTTCGGCTTCTGCTGTTGCGAATAATCGGCTATCCGGATATAAGGGAAAGGTGAGCTGATTCTTCATGCCACTGTTTCCCTCCCAGGAAAGGCCAAAAGATGGCTCCCTCCGCAAAAGACAAAACGCCCCGGAAAATACTCGACGCCGTTATTGACCTCTGCGCCGACTGCGACACCTGCCGTACCCTTATGGACGAGGACTGCGCCTTTTTCCCCGAATTGTATCGTCTCTGGGATCAGGAAAAGGAAGAGGGCATCCCCATCAACGATGAGCAGGTGCGCCATCTCACCGATCTGTGCACCCTGTGCGGTCTCTGTCCCTGTCCCCGGATTCCCATGGATATCATTGAGGCCAAAAGCCGGTACATCGAAAAAGAGGGCTTGCCGCTGGCGACGCGCCTGATTACCGATGTCCCGCGCATGGCGCGCCTCTGTGGGACTTTGCCCCGCCTGGTCGACGCCTTGCGGTCCAGCAAAACCTTCGGCGCCCTGCTGCGCAAGGCCATCCGCCTGCACCCCGAGCGCGATCTGCCCGCTTTCGCCAAGGAAAACTTCTTTCAGTGGGCAGAGAAAAGGGATCTGAACCGCCGCCGGGAAGGGCAAGCCAGTATTGCTTATTTTGCCGGTTGCACGGCGGGCTATCTCTTTCCCGAGATCGGCCGCGCGCTGGTCGAAGTTCTGGAGCGCAGCGGCGTGAGCGTTCATGTGCCGTCGCAGAAGTGCTGCGGGATGCCCCATCTGGTTGAGGGCGAGCGCGACAAAACCCTGGCGTGTGCCGGCGCCAACATGGAAAGCCTGCTGCAGGCGATTGATGGCGGAGACGATGTGGTTTGCTCATGCCCGACCTGCGGCTTTTTCTTCAAGGATCTGCTCAAGGAACGCGCGGTTTATTCCGAGGCTTATCAGCAGTCGGTCGATGCCGGCGCGGATGAACTGAAGGTGCCCGAAACGGTGCGCGATCATGAAAAGCACAAGGTTCTGAAAAAGTCCATGTACAGGCACATCCTCAAGGATGACGGATACTTTTCCTCCCTTGACCCCATGAAGCGCCTGGCGGTGGCCGCTCACACCTTCGATGCCGGCGAATATCTGGCGCGCCTGCATGGCGAAGGGCGCCTGAACGTCGACTTTCAGCCCCTTGCTCAACGCCTGGTCTATTTCGCCCCCTGCCATCAGCGTGAGCAGAGAATGGGGCGGCCCTACCTGGAATTGCTGGCGCTGATTCCCAAGCTCAGGGTCGAGGAAGTGGGCGAGTCCGAGTGTTGCGGCATGGGCGGAAATTTCGGCTACAAAGCTGGATTCCACGAAACATCTCTGGAGTTGGGCCGCCCTCTGCTGGAGAAGATCCGCAAACGCAACCCGCAGGCGATCATCACCGACTGCATGAGCTGCCGTTTGCAGTTCGGTCATGTTTTGCCCTATCCGGTCTTTCATCCCCTGGAAATTATTGCGCGAGCTTATTCAGCGGCAGCGCTCCCGGCCCGCGAAAATTCCCCTGCGGAAGATAGAGAAGCATGATGTCTACCTCCTCACCTGCCACCAGGTCCGGACTGCCGATAGGAACCGCGAGCAGGGCCTGGGCCTGTTGCCTCGGGCAGAGGCAAATTTTCGGCTGGTAGCGGAGCAAGGTACGCAGCCCGGTTTCCAGTGCTTACTGATAGCTCAACATGAGATTTCTTCGTGGGTGACAAGACCGTCAGGTTCTTCTTCGCGGGATGGATTTAGCGGGATCACGTCGGCGGGGGCGCAGACACACGGTAGCCTCGCTGCCGGGGGCCAGGGGGTAGCTGCGAATTGCAATTTCCGGCAGGCGCATCTGTAAACGGGTGGTCGGCAGACCCTGAGGTCGCGGCCATACCAGGATTTCACAGCCCAAGGTAATGACCTCCTCGATGGTGGCGGGAATCGGATTTTCCAAATGTCTTCCCCAGGGTTTGTCGGGCGGAAAGCTGCAATGGTCAGTCGTCCTGCGGCGTGAAAATCTGAGCGAACTTCTGATCGATGGTCTGATTGAGCTCTTGGCGCAAGCGTTCAAATTTATCCAGCAGATCCAGCCTTCGAGCGCACCCGCAGGGGTTTCATGACAAAAAGCGCGTCTCGATCAAGTCGCACAGTCCGTTCGCATCATTGATGTCGTATACCGGCACGTCGAGTTCCAGCGGTTCGTCGGATGCCACGGCAAACAGCGTCGGGTCGTGCTCCTCGCCGCGACACAACAGTCTGGGACTGCGTTCGCGGCGATGGACTTCGATCTTGGGCATGGCGCTGCGCTTGAATCCTTCGGTGAGGATGATATCGACGTCGTTGAAATAGGTTTGAATCGATGCGTCGAGGGGCGGCTCTTGGTCATTCGGATTTCTTTTGACCATAGCGATTTTTTCCGGCGAAGTGATCAGCATAGTATCGGCGCCGGCCTGAGTGAGGCGCCAGGAATCCTTGCCTTCGTGATCGATGCTGAAGCTGTGGGCATCATGCTTGATGGCGCCGATCCGGTAGCCGCGGGATTTCATCTCGACGATCAGTTTTTCCAGAAGGGTGGTTTTGCCGGTGCCGCTTTTGGCAACGATGGATACAACGGGGGGATTCATTGGGCCTCCTTGTCCAGGCGCCGGAGATCGTCCGGCGTATTGAGATTCAACAGCGCGCGCTGCCAGCCGGCAGGCAGGCTGTCTGCTTCCAGGTAGCGCGCGTGTACTTGGCGATAGAAGTCAAAAATGCGGTAATCACCGCGCACCAGCATCTGTTCCATGAGAGGCAGGCAGTTTTTGTGATAAAGAGCGAAGACCGGCTCAAGCCCCTGCGGGGTGCGTGGAACCACCAGGTCGCACCCGTTGCGGTGACTCAGGATAAAGCGAACAAGATCCGGGTCGGGATGGGCCAGATCGCAGGGGACGACAAAGATCCATGGCGATTGCGCGGCACTCAGGGCGCCGTGGAGTCCCCCGAGAGCGCTGCCGGGATATATATCGGGGACGCTGGGAGTCTCGGGCATTGCCAGGTCGGGGCGGTCCCCGGCGATGAGCACCCGCGGAAAGATGCCGCGCAGCATCTCCAGAGTACGTGCAAAAAGGGTTTGCCCGCCAACCCTAAGTGTTGCCTTGTCCCGTCCCATGCGGCGACTGCGCCCGCCGGCAAGAATGACACCGGTGACATCGGAGGGTGCCTGGACTGCGTTATGCGAATTTTGCATATCGATCAGCTGCAGGCGGATGCGTTTTTACTGCTGAGAAATTTGTCCAACATGGCAAGGTCTCGGCGCGCCTGGGGCAGTTCGACCAGACGCTGGGCCAGTATATTCTGCAGGTCGTCATGCAGCGCATCTGTCGCCTGAACCAGGGTGTAGTACATCCAAACTCCCTGACGACGATCGGAGACCAGCCCGGCGTTGCGCAGATAGGCCAGGTGGCGTGAAACGGTTGATTGGGGCAGGTCAAGAATAGACATGAGGTCGCAGACGCACAGCTCTCCCCGCGTCAGTAGGGCGAGAATACGCAGACGTGTCTCGTCGGCCAGGGCTTTGAAAATACGAGCTGTCTGTTTCATACGCAAAACATATCCGCATGGGCGGATAATGTCAACAGTCTGCGCGGGAAATTCCGCCAGTTATAAACTCATTGGTACTTGACTATAAGTTTAAAGATTGTTAAAAGATTGGTAGATTTTAAAAAATAAAATCTATTTTATCTTCAGGGGTTTGATCTCAATCGGCCGCTTCCCTGCGGGATAATAACGGAAAGAAATCTCTATTTCTATTTTTTATCAAAGTGATTCTACCCATGGACGCAATGGTATTCATTCAGTGGAAACCCACCTACAGCGTGGGACACGCTCTGATCGATCGGCAGCACTGAACTGTCATCGAGGTCATTAACGAGCTATACCGGGTGCGGCACGGGATTCAGCCACCCGGGCGGCTTCAAGAGCTTCTCAGGCGGTTGAATCAGTACACCAAGGCTCACCTGACCTTTGAAGAACGGTTGCTCAAGGAGACCGGTTATCCCGAATTTGAGGCCCATCTGGAACTTCACTGGGTCATGAAATCCCGCATGGCGGCGTTGGCGCATCAAGCCGAAGCGCTCGATGAAGATGTTGCCCAGGAACTTTTTGATTTTCTCAAGGCCTGATGGTTGCATCACATCCTTGATGAAGACATGAAATACGTTGACTTCCTGGTGCGAAAATAGCCAGGCGAACTTGCCTGGGATGAAAAATCATTTATAGTTTTTCGTATTCTCATCCCAACGAAATTCGTCGGCTCGTTCGGTTCCCAGGATTCCGCGTTTTCATCCGCAAGGAGATGGCTTTGTCTGACAGCGCAGAGTACGAATCTTCGCGGCCCACCTGGGTCGCTTTGCGCATTGCCCTTATTTATCTAACCCTTTCGGTTCTCTGGATCTATTTCAGTGATCGCCTTCTGATTTTTCTGGTTGATGACCCGGCGCGGTTGACGCGCTTGCAGACCGCCAAAGGTTGGCTGTTTGTCTCGGTCAGTGGATTGCTGATCTACTTTCTCGTGCGCCGTGCTTTGTATCAAGCCCATGCCGCCCAGGTACAGATCCGGCAGCTCAATCAGGAGCTTGAGCTGCGAATCGCCGAGCGCACCGCCCAACTGCAAGCCGCCAATCGGGAACTCAAGGCTTTCTCTTATTCGGTATCCCATGACCTAAAAGCTCCGTTGCGTGGAATCGACGGTTACAGCCGCCTTTTGGAGGAGGAGTTTCATGAGCGGCTGAACGCTGAGGGACGTGGTTTTTTGCGCAATATTCGCCAAGGTGCCTCTCGGATGCAGCAACTCATCGAGGATTTGCTCTCCTACGCACACATGGAGCAACGCACCTTGCAGAGGACTTCGGTGGATTTGAATTTATTTTTGCGCGAGGTGTCGGCTGACTGTGAAGCGGAGCTTAAGCGACGTGGTGGTGAACTGCGCATCGAAGTTCCCGCTTTGCGGGTGCGCGCCGATCACGAAGGGCTGCACATCGTACTGCGCAATCTGCTGGAGAATTCTTTGAAGTTCAGTCACGGCATCCAGGCTCCCTGCATCGAAATCGGTGGGCGACTGGAAGGAGATAAGGCCATTCTCTGGGTGCGCGACAACGGAATCGGTTTTGAGGAGAAGTTTCGCGAACGTATTTTTGATATTTTTCAGCGCCTGCATCTCACCGAGGACTATTCGGGCACCGGTATCGGCTTGGCTTTAGTGCGAAGGGCCATGCAGCGTATGGGCGGACGCGTCTGGGCGGAAGGCGCTTCCGGCGCCGGGGCGGTCTTTTATCTTGAGCTGCCGGCGGTTTTAAAGGATGAATACTGATGCCTTCAGATACTGCATTACGGGTTCTCTACCTTGAGGACAATCCTGCCGACGCTGATTTGGCGCGTAACGCACTGGCACGGGCAGCGACTCGTTTCCAAATGGAAACAGTGCCCACCTTGGAGGCTGCAAGGCGCAGGCTTGCAGACTCAACGCCTCCCTATGATCTTCTGCTTTCCGACCTCAGTCTTCCCGATGGCAGCGGCCTTGAATTGCTCACCGAGGTCCGTCGTCGTGATCTGCCCTTGGCTGTCGTGATCCTTACCGGTTCGGGAGAACAAAAGGCGCCGTTCGTCGCCCTCAAAGCCGGAGCCGATGATTATCTGTCTAAAAAAGATGACTATCTCGCCCAGCTGCCTGGCGTACTTACGGCCGCCCTCAACCGGTTCCGACGTCGGCGTGCTTATCTTGATAAACCCTTGCGGGTTCTTTACGCCGAGCCCAGTGCTTTTGACCGCGATCTGACACTGAGGTTTTTTTCTCGGAACGCACCCCATATCCGACTGGATACCGTCGGCAAAGGCGCCCAGGTTTTGGAGCGCCTCTCATATTCGGTTCAGGATCTAGATTTACCCTATGATGTGGTGTTACTCGATTACCGCCTTCCCGGTCTCGATGCCCTCGAAGTGGTCAAAGTGCTCAGACAGAAGCGGCATTTGGATATTCCGATTGTTCTGGTGACCGGTCATGGCAGCGAAGAGGTGGCTATACGTGCCCTTCATCTGGGTGTGGATGAGTATCTGATTAAGCGCGAAGGCTACCTTTTTCAATTGCCGGCGATTCTAGAAAAGGCCCAGAAGCAAGCCGAACTTCGCCGCAGTGAAGCGCGCTACCACAGCTTGTTTGATAACAATCATGTAGTGATGCTGCTTATCGATCCCGAGAGTGGCTGCATAACCGACGCCAATCCTGCCGCATGCGCCTATTACGGTTATGCCCTGGATGTTCTCCGAGGAATGTCTATTACGGCGATTAACGCCCGCAGTTTTGAGGAAATACAGCGGGATATGCGTCAGGCCCAAGCCATGGAATGCAACCTCTTTCGTTTCCAGCACCGTTTGGCCGACGGCCGCCTGCGGGAGGTTGAGGTCATCATCGGCCCCATGGAATTTTCAGGACAAACGTTGCTCTATTCCATCGTCAACGATATTACAGAGCGCTTGCTGGCTGAAAAGAGTCTGCATTTGGCACGCTTCTGTATTGACCATGCAGCCGTTGCCATTTATCGCATCGAGGAAGACGGTCGGATCCTTGAAGCCAATCATGAGGCTGCACGCAGTTTGGGATATAGTCGCGAAGAGCTGTGCAGTATGAAAGTCTTCGCCATCAACCCGGATTTCAGCCTCGAAGAATGGCGGGCGCATCGCAAGAGCGTGCGGGACAAAGGGTCGGGAACTATTGAGACCCGTCATCGCCGCCGGGACGGGTCGATTTTCCCCGTTGAAGTCACGGTCAATTACCTCGACTATGCAGGCAAATCCTTTTCCTACTCCTTTGCCAAGGACATTACCGAGCGCAAGCGTTCCGAGGAGGATCTGAAACGCTTTAAATTCATCGTTGAAAATGCCGGTCAGGAAGTTTATCTGATCCGGCCGGACGGCAGTTTGTTCTATGTGAATAAAACGGCAGCCGCAAGTCTTGGCTATACCGTTGAAGAACTTCTGTCCATTGGCATTCCGGGCATCGATCCGGCGTTTGGCCCCGTCTTCAGTTCACACTTCGAAGAACTTAAAATACGCGGACTGCCTTACTTCGAAACGGACCATGTCGCCAAAGACGGTCGGCGGGTGCCCAAGGAGATCAAGTCCGTATATCTGCGCATGTCCGATCAGGAATTCGTCTGTTCTTTTGCCCGGGATATCAGCGACCGCAAGCGCTATCAGGAACAATTGGAATATCTGGCCACTCACGACGAACTGACCGGGCTGGCCAACCGGGCTTTGCTGCATGACCGCCTGTCGCAAGCGATTCGTTTTGCCCATCGTTCACAGCGCCTGGTGGCGATTCTGCTCCTCGATATCGATCGGTTCAAGGTTATCAACGACAGCCTTGGGCATGGGGTCGGCGACGAGTTGTTACGTGCGGTGGCGCAGCGTCTGCAGGAAGCCGTGCGTGAAACGGATACCGTGGCCAGACTGGGTGGCGACGAATTTGTCGTCCTGCTGACCGAGGTTGCCGATTCCGAGGTTGTGGGACGGGTGGCGGGAAAAATTCTGAACCGTTTGGCTCTGCCACATCAGTTGGCCGGCCACGAAATCCACCTGAGCGCAAGTTTCGGCGTCAGTCTCTACCCCCGCGACAGCACTGATGCCGCGACTCTCATCCGCAATGCCGATATTGCCATGTATCGAGCTAAAAGAGAGGGCGGCAGCAACATCACTTTCTATACGTCGGACATGAATGCCCAGGTCATTGAGACATTGGAGCTCGAAGGCGCGCTGCGCCTGGCTCTCGAGCGAGAAGAGTTCAGTCTGTATTATCAGCCAAAAATCGACTTGGCGAGCGGGCGCATTGTCGGCTGTGAAGCCCTGCTGCGCTGGCGGCATCCGCACCGCGGTCTGGTCGCCCCGACCGAATTCATTCCGCTGGCCGAAGAGACAGGCCTGATCGTGCCCCTCGGTGCCTGGGTTCTCAAAGAGGCCTGCCGGCAGGCAAGAGTCTGGCAGAACCAGGGACTGCCACCATTGAGCATCGCGGTTAATATTTCCGCGCGCCAATTCAGCAAAAGCGATTTGCCGCAACTTGTTCAGGAGACCATCCAGGAAACAGGATTCAAACCGCGATTGTTAATTCTCGAATTGACCGAGAGCATCCTGATGTCCAATCCGACTTCGGCGGTGTCCGTCATGGACAAGCTCAAAGCGCTCGGGGTCCGCCTTTCTCTGGATGATTTCGGCACCGGTTATTCGAGTCTCGCTTATCTGAGCCGCTTTCCCTTCGACCAGGTCAAGATCGACCGGTCCTTTGTCAGCGGCATCGTGAGTGATCCAAAATCAGCGACCATCGCTACTGCGATCATCGGCCTTGCTCACCGCATGCACCTCAGGGTCGTCGCCGAAGGAGTCGAAAACGAAGAACAGCTTGGGTACCTGCATAAAAACGGTTGTGACGAGATTCAAGGCTATCTGCTCAGTCGCCCCCTGCCTGCGACAGATTTTCCAGATTTCTTGCGCGAGAATATAAGTCTTCCAGCACTCAACGTATTCAGTTTCTCTGAAGCACCGGCCTTGCTTATCGTCGATGACGAACCGAACACCCTGAGCGCCTTGCAACGTGCCCTGGCTGAAGAGGGGTACCGCATTCATTCTGCAGGCAGTGCGCAGCAGGGGTTGGAGATACTGGCAAAGAACAGCGTTCAGGTAATTCTCACCGATCAACGCATGCCGGGAATGAGCGGCACCGAATTTCTCGGTCGCGTAAAATCTCTGCACCCCGATACAGTGCGGATCATCCTTTCGGGTTACGCTGATCTGGATACGGTGGTGCGGTCGGTCAACGAAGGGGCGTTGTACAAATTTCTCGGAAAACCCTGGGATGACGATCAACTTCGAGAGCATATCCGCGATGCTTTCCGCTATTACGAAGCGATCATTCGCCCCCGGCGTGTGGCTGCCGAGGCAACTCAGCGGTAAAGATTCAACCTGTGTGAACGTATGGAAATTAAAAGCCGTTGCCTGTGATACCCCGCAACGGCTTTTAATTTGTTTTGACGGCAATCAAGGGGTTTGCTAGGATTCGCGCATATTTTTTGCCCAAGGAGATTCTCTTGCAGATCAAAACCCCCGAGGAAATCACGCAAATGCGGCACGCCGGCCTGTTGTTGTGGCAGGCCCATCAGGTCGCGGCCAAAATGATCACAGCGGGCACCCTCACCCGCGATATCGACCGGGCCGTTGAAGAAACACTGGTTGCCGGAGGCGGCATCCCTCTGTTCAAAGGGGTTCCGGGCAAGGTGCCTTTTCCTGCCGCGACCTGCATTTCTCTCAACGAAGAGGTCGTTCACGGCATTCCTTCCAGTCGGGTTTTAAACGAGGGAGACCTGGTCAGCCTTGATATCGGCGTCAAACTCAATGGCTGGTGCGCCGATGCCGCGGTCACCTATGCCGTCGGTGAGATCGACGAAGAAAAAGCACGTTTGCTGCGCGTGACCGAAGAGTGCCTGGCGCGGGCCATCGGTGCGCTGCGTCCCGGCGTGCGCTGGAGCAAAATTGCCTTGAAATTACAGAAGTTTGCCGAACGGGAAGGGTTTTCGGTGGTGGAGGAACTGGTCGGCCATGCCATCGGCCGCGAGATGTGGGAACCGCCGCAGGTGCCGAATTTCTTTACCCGCCAGATGCCTGACTTCAAACTGCGTACCGGTTTGGTTCTGGCCATCGAACCGATGATAAACCTGGGGCGCAAGGAGGTTGTGCTGCGCCCCGACCATTGGACGATCGCCTCGCGCGACGGCAAACCCAGCGCCCATTTCGAGCATACCGTGGCGCTGACGGAGGATGGCCCTGTTGTTTTGACCTGCGGCCCCAATGGTGAGGGGTGGGGGATGGGTCAATCGCAGAACAGGTAATCATCGGGATCGGTCACGGCTGCATCGCGCAGCAACTCCACAATGGACTGCCGGTTGAACCCTCGCACAAAACGTTGATTTTTACCGATGACCGGTACGATGATTTCTTCTTGAGAAAAATATTCACGATAAATGGCCCGTAATTCCTGATAGGCCTGTCGATCTTCCGTCACATTCCTGCTTTCCGGTACATACCCCTGCTCAAAAATGACGTCAAGGGTGAGTTCGCAATACGGGCACCCCGTTCTCACATAGACGACCACTTCATCCGAGGCGATTTGCGGTACCTTGACGCTTAAATCGGCTGCGGGCGGTCTGGCGCAACCCGCGACAAGCAACAGACAGATGAAGAGTGCTAAAAAACTTTTCATGGTAAGTCCTGGGGGGCGGATTGCGATCCGGAGGTTCAAAAATACCGGGTCAGGGCAATTGTCGCTTCAGCGCGGGACTGATTGAAGGATCGCTCCCAAAGTCCTTTGAGCATAATGCCGTTGCGCCGTGAAAGGCGATAGTTCTGATCAAGGGCAATACGGTAATGTTCATGCTGCTCTAATCCGTAGAACAACGCTCCGCCGTGGAGATGAGCCTTCCAGTCAGGGGATAGTTGCGTGAGGATGCCGAGGCTGCTGCCGGCGCCAAGGGCTGTTTTGTCACGAAATCGGTCGCTGAGATTGATATCGGCTTCAGCCATCAGGTAAAAGATACCTGCGGAAAAAAACGGCCAGGCCATGCCGCCGCCGGTGTTGACTCCAAGATAAAGCAGGTCGCGTCCGTCGCTGAAAGGTTTGCGATCAAGACCGCCTTTGACCTTCCATGAGACCGGTTTGAAAAACAGATCCCGAGGCGCCAGGGAGAAAATGTCGACCAGGTGAAAACTTTCCAGGCGCAAATTGCGCGTCTCGGGAAAGTAACGACTGTTCAGGGAAAAGAAATTGATCTGGGCGCCTTGGGTAAATCCCTCGTCGGGATCAAGAAGGTCGTGGTAGGCGGGGCGCCAGGACAATTCCAGAAAAAAGCGATCATCGCGCACTCCGATTCCGGTACCCCAGCGGCCGGCATCGTGGCCTTGTTCTGGCTGAGGGGGTTGGGGAATCTCGCCGGCTTTGGTTTCGCCAGGCCCAAGGGTGCTTCTCGCCATGAGAATCGGCAAGAAGTGTTTTTTGAAATGATTCTCGTCGATCTCTTTTCTTGAGAAGCGATAGCGCATATATTCTGCGGAGAGGTCGAGAATCTGGCGTTGCTCTTCGAAATTTTGCCCTTCCGTGAGGCTATCGGCTGGTATTTTCTGCGTGGCGACGGAATAGGCGAGGTGAGCGGCTTCCGGGCTGAGCAGTGATGCCCGATGTTGAATGCGAGACGCCAGGGATGGGCGGTATTTGACTTCTTCGATAAGCCCTGCCCGGCGTACGGTAGCAATGGTATCGGCCGGTATGACCCAGAAGGAAAGACGGTCCCAGTATTCCTGGGCCAGCTCTATTTCCGGACGCGCAGCTTCCAGCAGGAAAAGCAGCATGAAGGAGCAGTTTTCGTCGAAAAAGTAATAGTCGGAGGCGATCCCCTGGAGTTCCCAACTATGCAGAACCAATCTGCGGACTTCTTCAGGCGTCAGATTGAGACGGTATTCCCACACGTCCCGATGTTCCAGGTCGCTATAATCGTTAAGTTTTTCGTAGTAGGGCAAGACCGTGAAATAGCCGTCGTAAAACCCGAATAGCCCTTTAAAGGCATATATCAGGCCGTTGGTGTCGGTGGAAAAGGCAGCGTAGTTGATGGCGTAGGACAGTAATTCGCTCTGGTAGGAGCTGCCGATCCGCAACAGGGTGTGCCCGAACATCGAGGCTGGTCCGTTGTTATGGGCTGCGGGAAACACCAGAACGGCGGTCCGTGGATCGACTGTGGCAATGGCTTCATCAAGCTTGCGACAGACAGGCTGGGGCAGGGCCGCTCGATCGATTTCAAGAGCTTCCACGAGCCATTCGGTGCGTGCCGGAAAACGGCAGGCAAAGTGATCATCGCCCTTTTCGGCGGGCTCGAACAGTGCTGTTATCGATGCGGCCAATTCTTTCTGCGGATCTCTTTTTCCGGAGGGAGAGAGAAAGTAGTCGGGATCGTCGACCAGGCTTTTGTAGCCCCGGCCCTGGGCCCGATAGCGCAGGAAAATTTGCCAGGGACGCGCTTCGGCAAGACCGCGAATTTCGGCATCCTCAATGAGGGCCGCGCGCTGAATGCCGGTTTGCTCTGCCGGGACAGGTGCGGCGAAGAGCAGGATGGCGCAGATCGAGACGCAAAAAAAGTATGCGAAGCTTGAGGCTTCGCATACTTTTTTAGTTTTTCCACGGGCAAAAAATGACATTAATGGGTCAGCAGAGCAGCATTGTCGATCACTTCAGCCATGACGACGTTTTCGGAGGTGAAAACCTGAGCGAAATTTTGCTGAAGGGAGGCGGCGAACTCGGCGCGCTGATCCGCAGGTACCTGCATGAGCTCGGCGAATGCGTCCAGGGTCTCGCCGCTGCCGGCGGCGATGTCCATGGCCAGGGCATCCATGTTGTGTGCGACGAACTGCTTCATTTCGGCGCTGCCGGTGACCCAGATGGGATCGCCGCAATTGAGGGTGCCGGTGGTGATGCCAAAGGTCTGGTTACCGAAAGTTCCGTTGGTGGTGGCGGCAAAAATCTGCACGCCGCCCGGCTGATCTTTGAAGAGCACGGAACCGAGCCCGCAACCTGCGGTGCCGTAAGGATCCGCGAAAGCAAAGGACGAAACGGCAACCATGGTTGCTGCTGCGCATACCGATACGATCAGTTTTTTCATATATGACCTCCTATGGGGTTATTGCATGAGGAAACGCCACCATAGCGTTTCCCCAGCTTGAACATCGTTTGTCTAGAACTGCCATAAAAAAAACGTATGGTGGAAATCTACTTGGTATTTTTGATTTGTCAACATTGGATGTGTCGACGACTGGCTAAGGATCGGAGTCCTTTCGAGCTTCTCGGCAAGCCACATCTTGATAATCGCCTGGCGAGGCACCCCGAGTCGAATGTGAATTAAAAGACCAATTCACATTAGCCAAGCGGGTCAGAGAAAACCCTGACCGTCAGCAGGTAAGCCACTGGGTTACAAGTACAGCATTGATGTGCTGAGGGAGGTTCTAGAATGAACTCCAGGGGGATGATCAGCCTTTCATCAACCTGCTGTCGAGCATGGTGTGGGAAGGGCAGCGCGATTACCTGCGTTTGCTGGAAAGTCTGGAGGAATAAGGGACGATGAAACTCTCCTACCTTGAAGACTTCGATTCGTAAATCCGGGCCATCCAGTTGCTGGGCACATTCGGCTGGTCCTACCTCAGCCGCGAAGAAGATCTGGCTCTCCGCAACGGGCGCCTCGACCAGGTTGTTCTGACCGGTATCCTCAAACCCTGGCTGGAGGAATACAACCGCATCGAAGTTAAGGGAGAAAGCCACCTTTTCACCTAAGCCAACATCACTGAAGGCATCCGCCGCCTGACCGACGAGCCGTTCGACGGCCTGATCCGCACCAACGAGAAGATTTATCACCTTTGGCACGAGCCTCGACCAGACCATCGGCGGTGACCGCAAGGGAGACTAAGCTGGCCGATGCTTATCGCGAAGCCCGTGAGTATTTCGACGAGATCTGGGGTGCTGGCGGATCCTGTTATGAGGGTATGGTGTATAACCCAAAAAATACCCCCCAAAAAAACTCTGGCTGTCAACGGATTGAGATGGACGGGATAGGGCAGCAGATACAGAAAAACCCGCTATTTCTAGCGGGTTTCCTGGTTATCTTTAGACTGCTTTGGATTGTCTGTTGGTGCCGAAGGCGAGACTCGAACTCGCACGACCAATTGGTCACCACCCCCTCAAGATGGCGTGTCTACCAGTTCCACCACTTCGGCGAACGGATTGTCTTTATACTGATTCAGTTTCCTGTTGTCAATAAAAAATCAGAGGTTTAATTATCAGCCGCTGGAGGCGTTTCGATGGGAGCTGCTTCCTGGGTCGGAACCGTGCCCGGAGGCAAAGGCTGCTCGGGAATCGGCATGACTTGCTGCGTCGGCGTCACGATCTCGGGCATAATGCTCCCGGCATCCGGGCGACCGGAAAAGTAAGAGAGAGTCAGGCTGGTCAGCATGAAAATCACTGCCGCGGCACCGGTCAGCTTGCCGAGAAAACTGCCTGCTCCGGCGGCGCCGAAAACTGTGCCGCTTGATCCTGCGCCGAAGGATGCACCGATACTGGCGCCCTTTCCGGGTTGCAGCAGGACGATGATAATTATGGCGAAGCTGACGAGAATGTGCAGAAAAATCAGAAACGTGGTCATTGGTAAAACTTACTCCCATCGAAGTTTGGCGTTGAACCGGGCAAAACTATCACAGAACGCAAGGGGAGAAAAGGAGAAAATCACATTTTTTCAAAACGGGCGATGCGAATGAAGTCCGCGGCCTTAAGGCTGGCTCCACCGACCAGGGTGCCGTCGATGTCTGTTTGTGCCATCAGGCCATCGACATTGTCGGGTTTGACGCTGCCACCATAGAGGATGCGGACCTGTTCGGCGACAGGTGTGCTGAACAGGCCGGCGAGCAGACCGCGCACAAACGCATGCGCTTCCTGCGCCTGGTCCGTGCTTGCAACCTTGCCGGTGCCGATGGCCCAGACGGGTTCGTAGGCGACGACGACCTTGAACATCTCGGTTTCACTCAGGCCGTTAAGTCCGACCGTCACCTGACGCTTGAGTACGTCCATCATTTCATCCTTTTCCCGCTCCTCCAGGGTCTCGCCGATACAGAAAATGGGAATCAGGTCTTCAGCAAGAACCGCTTTGAGCTTGCGGTTGATCAATTCATCGTTTTCGCCGAAAAGCTGACGGCGTTCCGAGTGGCCGACGATGACATGGGAGCAGCCGGCATCTTTTAGCAGGGCAGGGGAAACTTCGCCGGTGAACGCGCCGCTGTTCTCACAGTAACAGTTCTGTGCCGCCAGGGCGATGTTGGAAGACTTCACAGCCTGGGCAACCGGCACCAAGGCGGTGAAGACCGGCGCCACCACGATCTCGATGTCCGTTTTGTCTGCCAGATCCTTTTTCAGTGCTTCGATCAGGTCGAGCGCCTCAGGAATGGTTTTATGAAGTTTCCAGTTTCCTGCGATCAAGGGTTTGCGCATGAGTTTTCTCCCTCAGGGAAAGACGGCGGGGTGGTCCACGCGGACCACCTCCAAAATGGAATACAGAAAGTAACCGTGCAGCAGGCACCGCAGGCTGCAGCAAAAACTTGCCTGGGGCTCAAACATTTGCCGCAGCACTCAACCGCCGCAACCTGCGGCACTGTCGGGCATCGCAGCGGATTAGATACTACAGAAGTTCAGAGATTGCGTCATTTATTCGTTAAGGCCGCCACGCCGGGCAGGTCCTTGCCCTCCAGCAACTCCAGCGAGGCGCCTCCGCCTGTGGAGATATGGCTCATTTTATCTTCAAGACCTGCTTTTTTGACGGCCGAAACCGAGTCGCCGCCGCCGATGATCGTGGTGGCTTTGGCTTCAGCCAGGGTGCGGGCCACGGCAAAAGTGCCTTTGGCAAAGGCGTCGAACTCGAAGACTCCCATGGGACCGTTCCAGACGACGGTCGCGGCTTCGCGCAAGGCTTTCTCGTACCCGGAGATGGTCAGCGGGCCGATGTCGAGAGCCATCCAGTCCGGCTCAAAGTCGGTGTTATCGCAGATTTTATGATCGGCGTCGGCTTTGAATTCACGGGCAATGACGTGATCCTGCGGCAGAAGCAGGTTGACGCCCTTTTGCTTGGCTTGTTCCACGAGACGACCGGCGAGTTCAATGCGGTCTTCTTCGACAAGAGATTTGCCGACATCGACGCCCTGAGATCTGAGAAAAGTGTAGGCCATGCCGCCGCCGATGATCAGGGTATCGACCTTGTTGAGCAGGTTTTCGATGACCGAAATTTTGTCGCTGACCTTGGCTCCGCCGATAACGGCGACAAAAGGCCGTTTGGGGTCGGCCAGGGCTCCGCTCAGGTACTCAAGTTCCTTGCCCATGAGGTACCCGGCGACGGCGGGTTGCAGCAGGCGTGCGACGCCTTCGGTGGAAGCGTGAGCGCGATGAGCTGTGCCAAACGCATCGTTGACGTAAATATCGGCCAGTTGCGCAAGTTCACGAGAAAATGCGGAGTCGTTTTTTTCTTCGCCAGGATGAAAGCGCATGTTTTCAAGGAGCAGCACGTCACCGTCGTTCATTTCATTCGTGAGGGCGATGACTGTGGGGCCGACGCAGTCCTTGGCCATGGCGACCGGGCGACCAAGGAGTTTGGCAAGATAGGGGGCGACAGGGGCCAGGCTGTATTTGTCTTCTGGCTTGCCCTTGGGGCGGCCGAGGTGAGAGGCGAGAATCAGCCGGCCGCCATGATCGACAATATAGCGCAGCGTCGGCAGGGCCGCCGTGATGCGCGTATCGTCCTCGATCTCCTGGCGGTCGTTGAGGGGCACATTGAAATCGACACGGCAGAACACCCGTTTGCCGCTGAAATCAACATCTTCAAGAGTCATTTTGCGTGACATGCCAAGCTACCTCCATAACATAACGAAAGAAGGGGAGGGTCCTGGTTTTCGACCCGCCCCTTCGACACGGGAGCAACGATAGAAAGATTATTTTGTCGCGATCAATTTGGTCAGATCGAGAACGCGACAAGAATAGCCCCACTCATTGTCATACCAGGACATGACCTTGACCAGGTTGCCGGCGATGACGTTGGTGGAAAGAGCATCGACGCTCGATGACGCAGAGCTACCATTGAAATCGCGCGATACCAGGGGTTCCTCGCAGTAAACCAGGATACCCTTGAGCGGTCCCTCGGCGGCTTTTTTGAGGGCGGCGTTGACTTCTTCGATACTCGTGTTCTTTTTGCTGGTAAAGACCAGATCGACAAGAGAAACGTTGGGCACCGGAACACGGATGGCCAAGCCGTCGAGCTTGCCCTTGAGCTGGGGGAGTACTTCGCTTACGGCCTTGGCCGCGCCGGTTGTGGTGGGGATCATGGACATGGCGGCGGCCCGGGCGCGCCGCAGATCCTTATGCGGCAGGTCGAGAATACGCTGGTCGTTGGTGTAGGCGTGAATGGTGGTCATCATGCCTTTTTCAATGCCGAAAGCCTCGTCCATGACTTTGGCCACCGGGGCCAGACAATTGGTGGTGCAAGAGGCATTGGAGATGATGTGATGTTTGGCCGGATCATAACTGTCTTCATTGATGCCCATGCACAGCGTCACATCGGGACCCTTGGCGGGGGCGGTGATAATGACCTTGGAGGCACCGGCGTCGATATGTTTATGGGCGCCCGCGTGGTCGGCAAAAATGCCGGTCGCTTCGATGACGATCTTGACGCCGAGTTCCTTCCAGGGCAGCTTGGCTGGATCTTTTTCCGCGTAGACGTTAAGGGTTTTTCCGTTGACCCGCAGGCCCTTTTCGGTTGCTTCGACCTGGGCGTCAAACGTGCCGTGGACGGAGTCGTACTTGAGCAGATGAGCCAGAGTTTCCGGATCAGTCAGGTCGTTGACCGCGACGATTTCGATTTCCCGGCTGCCCTGTGCTGCACGAAAGACATTGCGTCCGATGCGGCCAAATCCGTTGATTGCTACCTTGACTGCCATGTAAGCGACCTCCTTGAGAATGATGAAAAGTGCTGGCGACATGAGAAGTAAATGGGCTTGGCCGTGAAAATGCCGGCAACCTGCCCACAAAATTAACCATGAAAATCTACAACAGTTTGAGCAAAAGGCAAATCCCGAATTTGCAAAGACGGGCAAAAGTTGGCTGGAGTTGGCCGTGAGTGAGAGGATTTTATTCTTGCCGAATCGGTTAATTTCAGGTATATAGGGCACCGCTTCGTGTGCTGTGCAAGTGGGTTTGCACAGCACGTTGCATTTAAGGGGAGAAACTCTTTGCGGGTCTGTCTGATCGCCAGCGGCAGCAAGGGAAATGCCATCTATCTTGAAAGCCGGGACAGCCGGATTCTGATCGATGCCGGACTCTCCGCCCGGGAACTGACGCGTCGTCTGGCGCTGGTCGGAGTGGACAGTGCTTCCCTGAATGCGATTTTTGTCTCTCATGAACACGGCGACCACGTGCGGGGCGTCGGACCTTTATCTCGTCGCTACGGCGTGCCGGTTCATGTCAATCCCGAAACACATGAGGCCATCTCCGCCCTTGGCGCCATCCCCATCCTCGAAGAATTTGATGCAGGTACCGCCTTTTGCTGCCGCGACCTGCGGGTTGAAACTTTTCCCCTGACCCATGACGCCGTCCAGCCCGTCGGCTTTGTGGTCGAAACCAGGGACGGGAAAGTGGGTATCGCGACAGATCTGGGAATCGGCACCCGCTTGGTGCGTGAGCGTTTACGCGGTTGCCGGGTTTTGATTCTTGAAGCGAATCATGATGAAGCTTTACTGCGCGACGGTCCCTATCCCTGGCACCTGAAACAGAGGATCCGCGGGAATCATGGCCATCTTTCCAATAGCGCCTGTGGTGAACTGCTCAAGGATCTGTTGTGGGAGGGCCTGGAGATGGTTTTTCTTGCTCATTTGAGCGAGACCAACAATCGGGCCGAATTGGCCGTGCATGAGATCCGGCAGGTACTTGATGGTCAAAATCTCTGCGGGCCACAACTCATCGTTGGTCGCCAGGATGCAGCAAGCGTTTGCTTGGATTTTAGCTGATTTTACAGCACGCAGACTTTCAGGATGAACGCAGATTATCTTAGATCCTAATCCGCCCTGATCCTGCCTTTTTTCGCCATTATCTGCGTACTTTTTTCTGTTCTGGATCTTAGTTTGCCGAATAAGGAGCAATTTGCCGATGATTCCACGTTATACCCGTCCGGAAATGGCCCGTATCTGGGAGCCGGAAAACCGCTTTCGCATCTGGTTGGAAATCGAAACCCTGGCCTGCGAGGCCCAGGCCGAGCTGGGGGTCATTCCCCGTGATGCGGTCAAGGTGATTCGTGAAAAGGGTGACTTTGATATCGACCGCATCGACGAGATCGAAATGGAAGTCAAGCACGACGTCATTGCCTTTCTCACCTCCGTAGCCGAATATGTCGGCCCCGAAGCGCGCTTCATCCATCAGGGCATGACCAGTTCTGATGTGCTGGATACCTGTTTGTCGGTGCAACTGGTACAAGCTGCGGATGAACTCCTCGCCGATCTCGACATGGTGCTCGACTCCATTCGCGTGCGCGCTTATGAACACAAAGACACGGTGTGCATGGGCCGCTCCCACGGCATTCACGCCGAGCCGGTCACTTTTGGCCTCAAGCTGGCCACTTGGTATGCCGAGATGCAACGCAACCGCACGCGTCTTGAAGCGGCCCGCGAAAACATCGCCACCGGTGCCATTTCCGGAGCGGTAGGCACTTTTGCCAATATCGATCCAAAGGTGGAGGAATATGTGTGCCGCCAGATGGGACTCAAGCCTGAACCCGTCTCTACGCAGGTCATTCCGCGCGACCGTCACGCCGAATATTTCTGCACCCTGGCGGTAGTCGCATCGTCTCTTGAACGTATTTCCGTCGAGGTTCGCCACTTGCAGCGCACCGAGGTGCTTGAAGCCGAAGAGTTCTTCAGCAAGGGTCAGAAGGGTTCTTCGGCCATGCCGCACAAGCGCAACCCCATCCTCAGCGAAAACCTCACCGGCCTGGCCCGCCTGGTGCGTGGTTATTGCATGCCGGCTTTGGAAAACGTCGCCTTGTGGCATGAACGCGACATTTCCCATTCTTCCGTTGAGCGCAATATCGCACCCGATGCCACGGTAACCTTGGATTTTGCCCTGCGTCGCCTTAACGGGCTGATTAAAAATCTGGTGGTCTATCCGCAGAACATGCTGAAAAACCTTCATCAGATGAAGGGGCTGGTGTTTTCGCAGAAAATCCTTCTCGACCTCACCCAGGCCGGTGTGTCGCGTGAGGATGCTTACCGCCTGGTGCAGCACAACGCCATGAAGGTGTGGGAGCAGGGCAAGGATTTTCAAGAGGAGTTGCTTGCCGATCCGGAAGTGGTCAGTGCGCTCGGCGAAGAAAAAATCCGGGAATCCTTCGACCTCAGCTATCATCTCAAGCACGTCGACACCATTTTCAAGCGGGTGTTCGGCGATTCGTAAGGGCGCATCGCATGCGTTCTGGGTGGAGGCAATCCGCCCCTGCAAACCAAACAGAGTGAAACAGGAGATTCCATGCCCTGGAGAATCATCGTCGGGTTGAAAGACGGCGTACGAGACGCGCGTGGCGAGCGGGTGCGGCGCGAAATCAGCCATCATTTGCAGATTGAGCTGGAAAGCGTGCGTACCATCGATGTTTACACCGTCGATGCGCAATTGAGCGATGCCGAAGTGGAGGCCGCCGCGCAAGGCCCCTTTTGCGACGCGGTTATTCAGGATGTTGCCGTCAATCGGCCCCTGGCCCACGACTTTGACATGCTCATCGAGGTGGGATTTCGCCCTGGCGTGACCGACAATGTGGGCCGTACCGCCCGCGAAGCGATTCAGTACCTCACTGGACGCAAATTCGCCGCGGGGGAGGGGGTTTATACCTCCGTGCAATATCTTCTCAAGGGGCGCATCGATAAGGCGGCGGCTGAGCACATCGCCCATGATTTTCTTGGCAATGCCCTGATTCAACGTTGGACCATTTTGTCGCGTGCTGAATTCGATCCCCAACGCGGTGTCCCGATCACGGTGCCCAAAGTGATCAGCACCGCGCCCCCCGAGATTCGCGAAATCGACCTCAATGTCAGTGACGACGAGCTGCTCAAAATCAGCAAAGAAGGCATGCTGGCGCTGAACCTCGAAGAAATGAAAGCCATCCAGGCTTATGTCGCCGATCCGGCGGTGGTCGCCCAACGTGCGCAAGCGGGGCTTGGCGACAAGCTCACCGATGCCGAACTCGAAGCGCTTGCGCAGACCTGGAGCGAGCACTGCAAGCATAAGATTTTTGCCGCACGCATGGAATACGAGGACGGTGAGGGCGGGCGCGAAACCATTGATTCATTGTTTCGCAACTTCATCGCCGAAACCACCCGCCGGGTTCGGGAAAATCTCGGTGATGACGACTTCTGCCTGTCGGTGTTCAAGGACAACGCCGGGGTCATTCGTTTCAACGAGAACTGGAGCATTGCCTTCAAGGTCGAAACCCACAACTCGCCCAGCGCCCTGGACCCTTACGGCGGCGCGCTGACCGGTATCGTCGGCGTCAACCGCGATGCCTTCGGCACCGGCATGGGGGCGCGCCTGCTGTTCAATACCGACGTGTTCTGCTTTGCCTCACCTTTTTACGACAAACCCCTGCCGCCGCGCCTACTGCACCCGCGACGCATTTTCGAAGGGGTGGTCGAAGGGGTTGAGCACGGTGGCAACAAAAGCGGCGTCCCCACCGTCAACGGCTCCATCGTGTTTGACGAGCGCTTTGCCGGAAAGCCCTTGGTTTACTGCGGCACCGGTTCGATCATGCCGGCAACCTTGCACGGCAAACCCTGCCATGAAAAGAAAGCCGAAGTCGGTGATCGCATCGTCATGGTCGGCGGTCGCATCGGCAAGGATGGCATCCACGGCGCGACATTCTCTTCGGAGGAATTGCATGAGGGCTCGCCGGCCACCGCGGTGCAGATCGGCGATCCCATCACTCAGCGCCGCATGTTCGATTTTCTGCTGGTGGCACGCGACCGCGGTCTCTATAGCTCCATCACCGATAACGGGGCGGGCGGTCTGTCGTCTTCCGTCGGTGAGATGTCCGAGGATACCGGCGGATTCGAATTGCACCTGGATCGCGCCCCCCTGAAATACGCCGGGCTCCAACCCTGGGAAATTCTCATTTCCGAAGCCCAGGAGCGGATGACCCTGGCTGTGCCGCCGGAGAAGATCGATGAGTTCCTCCGACTGGCCGCTGAAATGGATGTCGAGGCCAGCGATCTTGGCGAATTCACCTCCTCGGGATTTTTTCACTGTCTCTATCAGGGGCGCACCGTCACTTATCTAACCATGGAATTTGTACATCAAGGCGTGCCCCAATTGGTGCTTCCCGCGCAATGGCTTTCCCCCGACGCGCGTGGGCTCAAGGAGCCGGATACGGCGCAGCCGCCTGATTTGGGTGAAACACTCAAGGCGATGCTCGGACGGCTCAACATCTGTTCCAAGGAAAGCGTGGTTCGCCGCTACGACCACGAGGTGCAGGCGGGCACCGTGGTCAAGCCTCTCACCGGCGCAGTCGATGACGGACCTTCGGATGCCGCTGTGATCCGGCCGTTGACCGAGAGCTTCGAGGGCATCGTCGTCTCTCACGGGATCTGCCCGCGCTACAGTGATATCGACACTTATCATATGATGGCCTGTGCCATTGACGAGGCCCTGCGCAACTATGTGGCCGTTGGCGGCGACATCGGCCATGTCGCAGGCCTGGATAACTTCTGCTGGTGCGATCCGGTGGAGAGCGAGAAAACCCCCGACGGGGCTTATAAGGCGGCGCAACTGGTGCGGGCCAACAAGGCATTGCGTGACTATTGCGTGGCTTTTGGCGTGCCGCTGATTTCCGGTAAAGACTCCATGAAAAACGACTATATGATCGGTGACCGGAAGATCTCGATTCCGCCGACCGTGCTGTTCTCGGTCATGGGGCGCATGGACGATGTGCGCCGTGCGGTGACCATGGATGTCAAACGCCCCGGCGATCTGGTTTGCCTGCTTGGTGTAACGCGCAACGAACTGGGAGGCTCCGAATACTACGCCATGCACGGGCAGGTTGGCCGCAACGTGCCGACGGTTGATGCCGCTTATGCTCTCAGGTTGTTCCAGGCCATCAACCGCGCGCAGCAACAAGGCGTGCTTGCCTCCTGCCATGATCTCTCCGATGGCGGCTTTGGTGTGGCCCTGGCGGAAACCGCCTTTGCCGGCGGGTTTGGTGTTCATGCAGATTTGCGTCAGGTCAAAACCACGGCGGCCATGCGCGCCGATCAGGTTCTGTTCAGTGAAACACCAAGTCGCTTCCTGGTGACGATGTCGCCGGACAATCGAGCCTTATTTGAAGAAATCTTCGCGGGTCTGGATGTGTCGCTTCTCGGCACCGTGTTGGCCGAACGCGAACTGCGTCTGACCGGACTGCAAGGGGAAAACCTGATGCGCTGCGATCTTGACGAACTCAAGGCGGCTTGGCAGGCGCCTCTGAAGGAGATGTAAATCATGGCAAAAACTGTTCGAGCAGTGGTTATCTCCGGTAACGGCACCAACTGCGAGCGTGAGGTGGCCGCAGCCTGTCGGTTGGCCGGGTGCGATGTTGCCGATATCGTGCATATTGCCGAATTTCTCGCCGGACGGGCGCGACTCGACGATTACCACTTTCTCAATCTGGCCGGCGGATTTCTTGACGGTGACGATCTCGGCAGCGCCAAGGCCGGCGCAAACCGTCTGCTGCATGCCCGCATTCAGGGCAGCGAAGAGCACCTGAGTGATCAACTGCGGCGCTTCATTGCCGACGGCAAGCTGATCATGGGGGTCTGTAACGGATTTCAGCTCATGGTTAAGATGGGTCTGCTGCCCGCCGTCGGCGGCGATCACCAGTCTCAGAGCGCAACGCTTACTTTTAATGACGGCGGCCGCTTTGAGGATCGCTGGACGCACCTCAAGGTCGATTCTGCTTCCCCCTGTGTTTTTACCCGCGGTATGGACGGCGTTTATCTGCCCGTGCGCCACGGCGAAGGCAAATTCGTTCCGGCCTCCGATGAGGTCCTCGCGGCCATGGAAAAGCGCCACCTGTGCGTACTTAAATATTCGGACCCGTCCTTCCAGACAACCGCCCTTGATTACCCGGCCAATCCCAACGGCTCTGTCGCGGGTATTGCCGGTGTTTGCGACGAAAGCGGGCGCCTGTTCGGCCTGATGCCTCACCCCGAAGCCTATGTGCACCGCACTCACCATCCTCGTTGGACCCGGGACTCCGGCTTGTCCGAGGAAGGAATGGGATTGTGGTTTTATCAGAATGCGGTGCGCTTTCTTCGCGAGACTGTTTTATGACCTCTGCGGGTATCTTTTCCCAGGGTGTTTGTGTTAAAGTTGATCTCACTTGACAAAAACAGTCAAGTTCCCATAAAACCTACATAAAAGCAAAGGCTTGGCGAATTATGTTTGACAAGTTGCATGAAGAATGCGGTGTCTTCGGCATCTTCGGCCATCCGGAAGCATCCAACCTCAGTTATCTTGGACTCTATGCCTTGCAACACCGCGGCCAGGAAGGTTGCGGAATTGTCTCCTCGGACGGTACGCGGTTGCATGCCCATCGTGGCATGGGCCTGGTTGCCGATGTTTTCAGGGATGAGGAGATCTTCAACCGATTGTCCGGACCCTCTGCCATCGGCCATGTGCGCTATTCCACCGCCGGCGGCAAAGATGTCAAAAACGTGCAGCCGATTATGGTGGATTACCTGCGCGGCAGCATCGCCGTTGCGCACAACGGCAACCTGGTCAATGCTCAGGAAATCCGCAACGAACTGGAGCTTGCCGGTTCGATTTTTTCCACGACCTCGGACACCGAGGTTATTGTTCACCTTCTGGCCAAGGCGCAGTCCGACTCCCTGCCTGACCGCGTGAGCGAAGTGCTGCAGGTGGTACGCGGAGCCTATAGCCTGGTTTTTCTCACCGAGACGCGCCTGGTGGCAGTGCGCGATCCCAACGGCTTTAGGCCTCTGGTGCTGGGACGACTTGACGGCGCCTACGTGGTCGCTTCCGAATCCTGTGCCTTTGATCTTATCGAGGCTGAATTCATCCGCGAGATCGAGCCTGGGGAGATGATCGTCGTCGATAAAGAAGGCATGAAGAGCTATCACATCTTCGGCAAAGTCAATCCCACACCGTGCATATTTGAGCACATCTATTTTGCCCGCCCAGACAGTATTGTGTTCGGTCGCCAGGTTTACGGTGTACGCAAGGAGTTTGGCCGTATGCTGGCGCGGGAATATGCCGTGGACGCTGATGTGGTCATCCCGATTCCCGACTCGGGCGTGCCTTCTGCAATTGGGTATGCCGAGGAGTCCGGCATTCCTTTTCAGCTGGGCCTGATTCGCAATCACTACGTGGGGCGAACTTTTATCGAACCTCAGCAGTCGATCCGGCATTTCGGCGTTAAAATCAAGCTCAATCCGGTGCGTGAAGTCATCGAAGGCAAACGGGTGGTGGTCATTGACGACTCTATCGTACGCGGTACCACCGCGCGCAAGATCATCAAGATGATTCGCGCTGCCGGAGCCAAAGAAATTCACATGCGTATCTCCAGCCCCCCGACCAGCTTCCCCTGTTATTACGGTATAGATACGCCGACGCGCAAAGAGTTGATTTCCTCATCCCACACCGTTGAAGAAATCAATCGCTACATCACCTCAGATACCCTGGGTTATCTGTCCCGTGAGGGCATGCGCGCCGCTGTGGGCCAGCCTGGAGGCACCAAGGGCGGGCATTTCTGCGATGCTTGTTTCAGCGGCTTCTACCCGGTGAAATTTCCGCGTTTGAAGGCTGACAGTCAGTTGGGATTGTTTTAGAGAGACTTTTCACCGCCGAGAGCACTGAGAACGCTGAGGAAGATCAGGAGGGGATCCTGGCAGGGCAAGCTTTTCCTGGATTCTCTCTGCGAGCTTTGCGTCCTCAGCGGTGAAAGAATTATTTTCAGGAGGATTCTCATGACGCAGGAAGAGCGCAACGAGTTGGTGCAGATCATTCGCGAGTTGTCTTATGAAGAACGCGAAGTCACCCTGGCTTCGGGCCGCAAGAGCAATTTCTATTTCGACGGCAAGCAGACCACCTTGCATGCGCGGGGCGGGCTCCTGGTAGGCAAAGCCTTCTGGCAGGAAGTCAAGCAGTTCGAGGGGCCGATTCACGGCGTCGGCGGCCTGACTCTCGGTGCCGACCCCATCGCAACCGCAACCTCCATCGCTGCCTTGCTGGATGGCCAAAGCGTGCATGCATTCATTATCCGTAAAGAGCCCAAAGGCCACGGCACCGGCCAGTGGCTCGAAGGACGCAAAAATCTCCCCCCCGGTTCGCGCGTGGTTATCGTTGAAGACGTCACCACCACCGGCGGGTCATCCATGAAAGCAGTGGAACGCGCGCAGGAAGAAGGTCTCGAGGTGGTGGGTATCGTCACCCTGGTCGACCGCGAAGAGGGCGCCCGGGAGAATATCGAAGGGCAGGGCCAGAAGTTGCGCGCCGTGCTGACCCGCACCCAGGTTGTGGGGTAGTTTTTGACAAAGGACAGAGGATCAGGGACCAATGACAAGGGCTGCCCCCAACGGGACAGCCCTTTTATTCTTCCTCCGGAATTTTGAAAACTTCCAAAA
Source organism: Geoalkalibacter ferrihydriticus DSM 17813 (assembly GCF_000820505.1). Classification (NCBI taxonomy): domain Bacteria; kingdom Pseudomonadati; phylum Thermodesulfobacteriota; class Desulfuromonadia; order Desulfuromonadales; family Geoalkalibacteraceae; genus Geoalkalibacter; species Geoalkalibacter ferrihydriticus. The sequence continues at coordinate 114,832 of NZ_JWJD01000010.1, forward strand.
CCCCCGGCAGTCCCCTGAGCTCGTCCCGGTCGATGGTCTGAGTTTCGCCGATGACGCCGATGATCGTGCGGTTGGCCCCCGTAGACTGGTGAAAATCGAAATCCCGTTCGACCAGATACTGTTTAACGCCGCGCATGTCCGCTTCAGTGGCGGTTTGTTTCATCACGACCAGCATGGTTAAATCCCTTTCGTCTTAATACGTTCGAGTCGGCGCGATTCATCGATGACGCGCTCGAACAGTCGCACGATGGCGCCATCGTCCAGGGGGCCGGGGTTGTCCGCTTTCATTCGCTCAAAAATCTTTTTTTCGCGCTCCGGATCATAGACTGCCAATCCGAGCTTTTTTTTATGGTGGCCGATGTCAAGGGCAAGTTGCGCCCTCTGATTGAAGATTTTCAACAGTTCGTTGTCGAGGGCGTCGATCTGTTTGCGGATATCGCTGATGTCCATGGCCTGCTCCCGATTTTTCAATACATTTTTCTGATCACCGTATCCTTTTTGGAATGGATATCGTCTCGGTCTGGATAGTCGATGGTGAAGTGTAGGCCGCGGCTCTCTTTACGCTCAAGAGCACAGCGAACGATGAGTTCGGCTACCGTGGCGATATTGCGCAATTCGATCAGATCCGACGTGATGTAGAAATCCCAGTAATAATCGGCAATCTCTTCCTGAATCATCTGAATGCGGCGGTGCGCGCGTACCAGACGCTTTGTGGAGCGTACGATGCCGACGTAATTCCACATGGCCAATCGAATTTCGTCCCAGTTGTGGGCAACCACAACCTCTTCATCGCTGTTGCGAGCGCTGCCGCTGTCCCATGGAGGTACAACGGGAAAAGGCTGGATCGGTTCCGCGACACGCTTGCAGCAAACTTGAGCGGCCCGATCGGCGAAAACCACCCCCTCGAGCAGGCTGTTGCTGGCCAGACGATTGGCACCATGCAGGCCGGTACAGGCCACCTCGCCTATGGCGAAGAGGTTGGGAATGCAGGTTTCACCCCACACGTCGGTCTGCACTCCACCACACAGATAATGGGCGGCCGGCACCACGGGAATCGGTTCGCTGGTCATATCGATGCCGAAGGAGAGACAGGTTTCGGAAATATTGGGAAAATGGTTGCGAATGAAATCGCTTTCCTTGTGCGTGATGTCGAGAAACACGCAATCGTCGCCGTGCACCTTCATTTCGTTGTCGATGGCGCGCGCTACGATGTCGCGAGGGGCCAGATCCTTGAGCGGGTGATAGTTCTCCATGAACGCAGTGCCGTCTTTGCGCCGCAGAATCGCCCCTTCGCCGCGCACCGCTTCAGANCGCGAGGGGCCAGATCCTTGAGCGGGTGATAGTTCTCCATGAACGCAGTGCCGTCTTTGCGCCGCAGAATCGCCCCTTCGCCGCGCACCGCTTCAGAAATAAGAAAAGATTTGGCGTGCGGATGATAAAGGGTTGTGGGATGAAACTGCATGAACTCCATGTTGGCCACATGGGCACCAGCGCGATAGGCCATGGCCAGGCCATCGCCGGTGGCCACGTCGGGGTTGCAGGTATAGCGGTAAACCTTGCCGCAACCGCCCGTGGCGAGGACCGTGAAGCGAGCACCGAAAGTTAAAACCTTACCATTGACAATGTCGAGGACATAGGCGCCCAGGCAGCGATTGGGCTTGATGCGCCGGTGCAGGGCTTTGGCTTCAGTGATAAGATCCACGGCGATGTGGTTTTCGAAAATCACGATGTTCGGGTGACTGCGCACCGCTTCAATGAGGGCGCGCTCGATTTCACGACCGGTGACGTCCTGCGCATGAAAGATGCGCCGCTCACTATGTCCACCCTCGCGGTGGAGATCATAGCTCTGGTCTTTTTTGCGGGTAAATTCCACGCCCCAGGAGATGAGGTCTTCAATGGCCTGAGGGCCGCTTTCAATGACCATGCGCACCACTTCAGGGTTTGAAAGGTGAACGCCCGCGACCATGGTGTCTTCGACATGCTTGGCAAAGCTGTCCTCGGGAGTAAAAACGGAAGCGATGCCGCCCTGCGCCATGTTGGTGGCTGAATCGGCCAGTTCGCGTTTCGTAACCAAGGCGACGCGACCCTGCTCGGCGACCTTGAGAGCAAATGATAAACCGGCAATGCCGCTGCCGATTATCAGAAAATCCGAAGTGAATTTCACCGGGCGAAACTCCCTTCCCGAAAAAAGGTTGAGATTGACTTATGAGGCGGTGCGAATCCTGCACAAGAAGGACATATATGATGTCCAATGCCACTCCGGTGGCAAAAAACCGGCAGGACGGCTCATTATGAGAAGGGCCTAGATACCTTGTCAAGCCTTTTGATTTCACTGAACAGATTGAAATTTTTTGCCTTTTTCACTAAGGTAGCGAGTGCGGAGACGGCATTTATGGCAAATTATTTGCGCAGGACACTCTTTTTTTTGGTTTTTATCGGGTGCCTGGCTGCTCCAGGGCAGACGCATGCCGACATTTACCGTTACGTCGACGCCGATGGTGTTGTGCATTTCACCAATCGACCCACTTCCGGTAATTTTCATTTTTTTCGGAAGGAAACGCTCGAGCCAACGACCATTGAGGATTACGTGCGACGCTACGCTGATCTTTTCAACCTCGAAGAAGCGCTGGTGCGGGCCGTCATCAAAGCCGAAAGCAATTTCAATCCCCATGTCATTTCACATAAGGGCGCGATCGGCCTGATGCAGCTCATGCCGGCTACGGCGGCCTACCTCAATGTCGAGGATCCGCGCGATCCCGAACAGAACATTCGCGGCGGTACCCGCTACCTGCGTATGATGCTTGATCAGTTCAACGGGGATCTCGAACTGGCCTTGGCCGCCTACAATGCCGGCCCCAACACGGTCCTGCGCTTCGGCGGAGTACCCCCTTATCCGGAAACGCGCACCTATGTGGCCCGGGTTAAACAGTACCTCAGCCAATATCGGTAACCGAGTGAAATTTTTTATTGACTTGCCTGGTTTCGTTTGATATTTATTACCGCGCTTGACGGGAAACACCACATCAAGCGGGAATAACTCAGTGGTAGAGTGCAACCTTGCCAAGGTTGAAGTCGCGGGTTCGAATCCCGTTTCCCGCTCCAAGGTATCTAGGCGGAATCCTTAAGGGTTCCGCTTTTTTTTATGTGTCACTCTCACCAAGACTTTCACCAACCAAAGGCGGGTGAGCCGAATGGCCAGCCTCCTCTTGCAAGACGCCAAACCAATAGCGCACCTCGTTGCTTACCGATGCCAAGCTGTTCATTGCGCTGTGGTCTGCCTGTAGAAAATCTTCACCAAAATAAGCAAGAATTTTCGGTACGTCTTGATTGATCCCCTCAATGTAGCTGCCATAGACTTCGTATACCATCTTCTTCGACCCGTGGCCCATCAGTGACACCAGTCGATTGGGGTCGATGCGCAGGGCCAACGCCCAAGCGGCAAAGCTATGCCTGAGACAATAGGGGACCTTGCCGGTGACGCCGCTTTTCTTTGCAGCCTTTGTCCAAGGACGACCGGAAAGGGCGGACGCGCGAAAGACACCACCCTTTTTCCCCTTAACGAAATGTTCACTGCTGTCACGCGCTAAAAGATCGTCGAGGCGTTTTTGAATTGCCTGGGTGATGGGAATCTTGCGTTCACGAAAGGAGGTTTTGCAGCCCTTTTTGCGGCCCCGAACAATGGTGGTTTTTACGCGGATGTGGCCATCGACGATGTCGGATCGACGCAGGCCCGCAAGCTCCGAAGCGATCAAGCCTGTAAGAGCCATCAGTTCCGCAATTGGTTGAAACCAAGGGTCCAGATGCTCAAAAAAGCGCATCCATTCGTCATATCGAAACCCTTGGCGGCGCTGGCCTTTCGTATTCGGCAGGTACTTTCGTGGGTTGGCGAAAGGATTTGACAAAATCCAGCGGTATTCATCGACGGCCGCCTCCCAGATGGCTCGAAAGGGCAGGATGATGTTTTTAATGCGCTGACGCGAAAGTTGTTTGCCTTTCTTAGAGCCCCGTTGGTGCTTAAGGCCTCCCACAAAGATTTGCAACTCAGACAGTGAAATCTGATAGAAGGTCATTTCCTCAAAATGGGCGAGAATCGGCTTGAGATCCTTGCGGTAGTCGTCCTTTTTGGTTCCCTCGGGCCAACTCGCCCAAATCCTCTGCATCCAGCGACGTGCATAATCACCGAACAGGACCTGTCGGGGACCCGGCTGATAATCCCAGCCTTCAAGTTTGGCAAAGTGAGCCTTTTCCTCTGTGGAAGCGTTCGGAAATGCCTTGGAAAAAACAAAGGTTCCTTCGGTGATCTTGTCCATCTCGAAATGACAACCGAAAATTGACCACCTGTGATCACCGAAATTTGACCACCCCCGTTGGTTGAAAATTACTTCTTTTTCTCGGGTTGTGGGTGGTTGT
>NZ_JWJD01000011.1 GCF_000820505.1 Geoalkalibacter ferrihydriticus DSM 17813
GCTGGGCTATCTGTCACCGGCCGCCTACGAGCAGCAATATTTCAAAGAACTACGAGCAGCATAAAGGTTTGGTGTCCGCTATTGACGACCGACCCCAAGTCGCCGTTGCCCATCAGCATCGTGATCCTGATTATTGGGTGGATCGGGCAACTTAAGTCTTGCTATTGCTATTGCTATTGCGAGAATTTGACCATTCAACACTTGAAACCCATGTATGGTTTTTTGCCTCTGACCCTACGGCGCGAGAATTAAAGGTCGTCACCGCGACGGGCGTGAGGCAGGTTTTTGGGTTTGGGTTTCACGCAGAGCCGCCAAGGCGCGAAGAAGGGCAGGGGGCCGATTTGCCCTGTTTTTGGTGGCGGAGTTGACGTTGTAAGATATTAAATGAGTCGCTTTTTTGTGCATTTTGTCGTAGAAACAGGTAGTTGGTTTGGTCCGACCCCGGAATCCCCGGAAAATTCGTCTCCCTTTTATTGATGAGGTTCAAGATCTTCAAGGTCATTTTTTTGAACGCAGATAAGGTCAAAGGCATAAACCCGATAAATTCGCAAGGTGTACCCAGATAAAGTTTCAGGGTTTTGAGGTATTATCCTGAGATTTGGTTTAAATGTTTTCATCTGCGTAAATCCGCCTTTATCTGCGTTCACCAAAAAGTCTTTCCCCGCGTTCATTGTGTTTTGAGAGTGCGCAGCGAACGGGCGTGAGGCAGGTTTTTGGGTTTGGTTTTCACGCAAAGCCGCCAAGACGCGAAGAGGGGCAAATTCCAATTGCGGGCGATGAAGGGTAAAGAGCTTGTCAACAATAAAGATTTGACCCCATTTCTGTTTCTGTGCCTCGGGAGAAATCATGGGAAGGATAAAAAAAGAAAATCTCGATGTGCAACAGGTGGCTGAACGTCTCCGTCAGGAAATCCCGCGTCTGCGCCGTGAATACTCAGTTCGATCTCTTGGCCTATTTGGGTCATACGTTCGTGGTGAGCAACGTCGCGGCAGCGATCTCGATGTTCTGGTTGAGTTTTCTGAAGTGCCCGGAATGCTGCGCTTTCTTGATCTTGAACGAGATATCTCACGGTTAGTTGGCATACCTGTCGACCTGGTGCAGAAGGAAGCCCTCAAACCTGCTATCGGCCGGCGAATCGAAAAAGAAGTTCTGCCGATATGAAAGAGCCGCGCTTGGTTCAAGATTATCTGGGCGATATTCTCGATGCGATGGATAAAGCTGAGGATTTCACTGACTCAATGAACCTTCAGGCATTCAAGAAAGATGATAAAACCGTTTTTGCTGTCATTCGGAGCCTGGAAATCATTGGCGAAGCGGCTAAAAAGATACCGGTTCATTTGAGACGGAGATTCCCTGATATCCCGTGGAAAAGCTTAGCGGGAATGCGCGACAAGTTGATTCATGATTATGTCGGTGTGAGTCTTGAGGTTGTCTGGCGCACCGTAAAGGAGGATATCCCAACAGTGCGGCCACGTTTGAACGATATGCTGGAGGCAGTTCGGGACGAAGAGGTTAATCGTCCTTGAGACATGGAAGATGGCCCAAAAGGGTATAGTCCTGGCTCCTTGGCTCTCTTTGCGGCTTGAGTGAGGGTTAGCGAGCGGGCGTGAGGCAGGTTTTAAAAGATCGGGCTTCACGCAAAGCCGCCAAGGCGCGAAGAGAGACATATGCCAACCGGGGACAAAGAGGGATGAAGGACTTGTCAACAATAAAGATTTGACCCCATCTCTCCTGGAGACCCTTCAGACTCATTTCATTTTGGAAAAGGCTAAGGGTCGCTTTTTTGGGTATTTTGTCGTAGAAACAAAAGGTTGGCTTGGTCAGGCCCCGGTAGGGTCCGACATGTGAAGGGGTAGTTGCCGATGAACACCGCCAAGGAAGAGGTCAGGGATCTTCTCGACAGGCTTCCCGAAGACTGCTCGCTGGAAGATGTCCAGTATCATCTGTATGTTCTGGAAAAGATCAAGCATGGCCTAAGGGTGGCTGAAGATCAGAGTGTCTATTCACAGGAGGAGGCGGAACTCCGCTTGAAAAAGTGGCTCACCGAATAGTCTGGTCTCAGCAGGCGTTGTCCGATGTCGAGGAGATTGCTGAATATATCGAGAAAGACTCACCGTTTTATGCACGATCCGTTGTGGCCAGGATCGTCGCTGCGACTAGGCTTTTGGTGCAGTACCCACTATCTGGGCGGGTAGTTCCCGAGATGAGAGACGCTGCTATTCGCGAAGTGTTTGCCGTCAATTACCGGATTATTTATCGAGTTGAGGAGACCGTGGTGACGATTGCTGCCGTTGTTCATGGCAAAAGGTTGCTGGACACTGGCGGGGCCTGATTTTCACTTTGCGTCCTCGCGGCTTGAGAGAGCGCAGCGAACGGGCGTGAGGCAGGTTTTATGAGTTCGGGTTTCACGCAATGTCGCCAAGGCGCGAATAGAGATATACCCACCCGCGGGCAAAGAGGGATGAAAGTCTTGTCAATATTAAAGATTTGACCCCATCTCTTTGACGAGTTGGTTCAGGGTTGCGTTGCGGTCGAATGTGATGAGGACGTTCTTGGCGAATTGAGTACGGTTTGCCTTGAAGCCCGCTACCCTTCGGACTTCGGCCTGTTGCCTCATGGCCGGCCTTTGCCGAGCGACATCGCGCGGTATCGGCAAGCTGTAAAAGCAATTTACGATAAAATCAGTTGTTTTCTGGAAAAGCCCTGATTATTTGGTCGATTGAGGACATGTTTAATGCGTGTCATGCTTGAAAGGTTCTCATCTGCGTAAATCCGCCTTTATCTGCGTTCACCAAAAAGTCTTTCCCCGCGTTCATTGTGTTTTGAGAGTGCGTAGCGAACGGGCGTGAGGCAGGTTTTTGGGTTTGGGTTTCACGCAAAGCCGCCAAGGCGCGAGAGGGGCAAATTCAAATTGATGGACGTAGAAGAACAAAGGGTTTGTCAACAATAAAGATTTGACCCCGTTTGCTCGGTTCAAATAATACACAGAAAAAATGGAGATTTCATGTCAAGACTGACGACTTTTACTTCAGAATCGGTGTCTGAGGGGCACCCCGACAAGATGGCTGATCAAATTTCTGATGCCGTCCTCGATGCTATTCTGCGGCAGGATAAAAACGCGCGTGTCGCCTGCGAAACCATGCTGAAAACCGGTGCGGTGATTCTTGCCGGGGAAGTGACCACTGGCGTATGGGTAGATTTGGAAGAACTGGTGCGCAAGGTGGTGACCGATATTGGCTACGACCACTCAGATCTGGGTTTTGACGGCAATACCTGCTCCGTGAACAATATGCTCGGGAAACAGTCCCCGGATATTGCACAGGGTGTCGATGAATACGAGGGCCATGAGCAGGGCGCCGGCGACCAGGGATTGATGTTTGGTTTTGCCTGCGATGAAACCGATGTGCTTATGCCCGCTGCCATTACCTACGCCCACCGCCTGGTGCAGCGTCAGAGCCAGCTCCGCAAAAAAAGGATTCTCCCCTGGCTACGCCCCGACGCTAAGAGTCAGGTCACCTTACGCTACGTCGACGGTAAGCCGGTCGGTGTTGACGCTGTGGTGCTGTCCACGCAGCATGATCCAGACATCTCGGCCAAGGATCTTAAAGAAGCGGTCATTGATGAGATCATCAAGCCCGTTCTCCCCGCAGAGTGGCTGGATAATTCAACGCGTATTCATGTCAACCCCACCGGCCGCTTCGTCATCGGTGGTCCCGTCGGGGATTGCGGCCTGACCGGCCGAAAGGTTATCGTAGATACCTATGGTGGGTTTGCACGCCACGGAGGAGGTGCCTTTTCCGGAAAGGACCCTTCCAAGGTGGATCGCTCCGCTACCTATGCCGCCCGTTACATTGCCAAAAATATTGTGGCCGCAGGATTGGCCAGCAAATGCGAACTCCAGGTTTCCTATGCGATCGGTGTCGCGGAACCGACCAGTGTTGCCGTTGACACCTTTGGCACCGCCGTTATCGACGAGGAAAAGATTGAGGCGTTGATTCGTCGCCATTTTGATTTGCGGCCCAAAGGGCTGATTGCCATGCTGGATCTGCTGCGCCCCATCTATCAGGCAACTGCAGCGTATGGGCATTTTGGCCGCAACGAGTTTCCGTGGGAACAAACCAATAAGGCCGAGGAATTACGCCAGGATGCGGGGCTCTAAGCTTGTTGGCGAAAGCTTTTAGATCCATCGGTTCGCCGCGCCAGTGGGTGCAGGATGACCTGCTGCGGCGCCTGTTCAAAAATGCAGCCGTCTTGTTCAGTGGCAATATGATTGCCTCCCTGCTGGGGCTGGCATCCCTGGCGTTGACTGCCCGCGCGTTGGGTGTCGAGCAGTTTGGTTTTTTGGTGCTGATCACCACCTATGTGCTGATCGTCGACAGGCTGGTTAATTTTCAGAGTTGGCAGGCCATTATCAAGTACGGCGCGGATGCTTTGGAGAAAGAGCGCCGTGAGGACTTCAAATCCCTCATAAAATTCGGGTTTCTGCTGGATGGCGCAACGGCGGTTCTGGGGGCGGTTGTAGCCGCCTGCGCTGCCTGGTTCGTGGGGCAGTGGCGTGGGTGGGATGACCAGCTTGTGCTGATGGCGGCTCTGTACAGTTTCACCATCCTTTTTCACATCAACGGCACCCCGACGGCTATTCTCAGGTTGTTCAACAAATTCAAACTGGTGGCTTACCAGAATGTCATCGCCTCGGTCATTAAGTTGGTCGGCGTGACAATCGCGTTTTTCAGTGGGGCGGGGTTGTGGGCATTTCTGCTGGTGTGGGCGGTGGTCGATGTTGTCGGCAAGCTTGTTCTGGTTTTCTTCGCTGGACAGGAATTGACGGCAAAAGGGTATCGGGGGCTCTGGGGGAGCAGTACCAAGGCCATATCTCAAAAATTTAAAGGGATATGGGCGTTTGTTTGGACGACCAATATTAACAGCTCGATACGCATGACGTCGCGTGAGCTTGATGTCATGATCATTGCAGGTTTTCTTGGGCCGGCGGCAGTCGGGCTTTATAAAATTGCCAAACAGTTCGCTTCGGTTATTCAGAAAACTATAGACCCGCTTTATCAAGCGATTTATCCAGAACTTGCAAAGCTTTTTACGAGGGGCGAGATAAAAAACTTCATTTTTTTCGGCCTTCGCTCATCACTGATTGCCGGGATGTTTGCGGCCTTGGTCTGGCTTGGATTTTATTTCTTTTCAGAATACATTTTCCTTTTCACGGTAGGCGCTGAATACCTGGATGCCGTAGGCGTTTTGCTCTGGTACATGATGGCAATCGTTGTTGCAACAATCGCCTTTCCGCTGCAACCCGCCATGCTTGCCATGGGTCTACCGCATACAACCTTTTGGGTCCATATCGGCAGCACCATTGTTTATTTTTCTGTGCTTTATGTCGCCTTGCCTTCACTTGGCCTCATCGGTGCCGGGGTGGCTTATTTAGTTTATTATCTGAGTTGGTCTTGTGCCATGTTGGCCATTGAAGCTTATTTGCTGGCAAGGAGGGTTTGAGTTGAAGTGCGTCCCCCTAACAAAGGATGAAGTGAACGCCTTTCTTCATTTCGGATATTTACCGAGCCCAAAGCCTGTCAATGTGGCCGGCTTGCTTTCCCGTTACAATATCGCACCTAAACCCGAGGAAAATAAGGCTGACGAAAAGAGTTTGATTGAGGAAGGATCAGGCATTCTTGATAGCATTTTTGCCGATATAGCTAAAAAAATTGAAAATAAGAAGGTCGTTATCCCGATAAGTGGCGGGATGGATTCACGGGGCATATTGGCTGGTCTTTTAAGGCATTTGCCGAAAGAAAAAATTCAAACTGTGACTTTGGGCATTCCCGGGGCGCTGGATTACGAAATCGGGCAACTGGTTGCAAAAAAAGCAGGGGTACACAACAAGGCTATTGATTTAAATGAAATCAGGTTTTGCGAAAAAGAATTGATTGAATACGCCAAGTGCTTTAATCGACCGATCGCCTTGCTGGAAGGTTATCTGTTTAGTCAGGTATTTAGGGGCTTTGGAAGCGAGAGTGTTTTTCTAAGCGGATTTTTGGGGGAGGCGCTAACCGGCGCACATTTGCCCTCTGTGGAAAGTAAGACGTGGGAACAGGCCAAAGAAGTTTTTTCTAAATGGAATAACTATACAAAGGGTGAATATGGTTGCCAGCTAAGCGAAGCATTGCCTCTTGGTGAATATTATAGAGGGAACCTCTCACTGGATGACCAGTTGGATTTTTTTATTCGGCAAAGGTTCTACATTAGGCCCCTTGTTTTACAAAAAGGTTATACACATATTGCCCCATATTTGAATGAAAAATGGTTTGACTTTGCTCTTAATTTGCCTAGGAATTATCGCGAAAACCAAAGTATTTTTAAGAAAATTCTTTTATATAGTTACCCTGAGCTTTTTAGTCTGCCTCTTAAAAACAATAGAGGTTTGCCGTTGACAGCAGGGAGTTTTGCTCTTTTTCAAAAGAGGGTGAGAAATAGATTGACATTGATGGGGAATAAATGTCTGCCAGCATTAATTCCTAAGCCACCTCATGGCTTAAATTATATAGACTTTGAACAGGGCTATTGTAATAAAGAGGATCTTAAGCGGCTTGCTGATAAGTCTTTACATGATCTTGATATGCGCCAGTTAATTGACTGGATTGATATAAGAAAGATATGGCAAGAGCATCTTTCCAGTGGAGAAAACCACGCCCAGATTATTTCACTTCTAGTTTCCCTAGAAATTTTTTACAAGGCACATGAATATAATGAAATTACGTAATAAATTTGAGATTCAGGATTCTCAATATGAGTTTCCTTATCACTATATCCCCCATTTTGACAAAAATGGCACTCCAAGTTTGATGCGTAAACTCAATTGGGGGTTCGACTACTTGTGTTACCAAAGGCATATCAGGGAGAAGGTTTCGGAAATAAATCCCCGGTCCGTTCTTGAGGTGGGTTGTGGAGACGGTTATTTTATTGGGAATCTGCCGACGAGCATTCCTGTGCGTGTTGGTTGCGACCTATCTGAAAGGGCGATTGCCTTTGCGAGGGCTTTTCATCCAAATTGCCAATTTTCTGCTTCGGATGTTGGGGAGTTGGGCGAAAAATTTGATATTGTCGCCGCAATAGAGGTTTTAGAACATATTCCTGATGATTTAATCGCCAGTTTTTTTTGCAAATTATCGGAGCGCCTCGAAGAGAATGGCAGGATTGTTTTGTCTGTCCCAACGACGGTCATTCCGTTAAATAAAAAGCATTATCGCCACTACACATTGGACCTTTTGGAAAAACAGTTAGGGCAAAGCGGGGCGATGCTGGAAATAATTGAGCACGAGTATATTTATAATAAGCCCATCTGGTTTGATTTTTTTAAAAGAACTTTTGACAACAGGTTATTCAGTTTTGAACTTAAACCTTTTATGCGGCTTGCCTGGAATTGTGTTTGGAAGAAAAACAGATATGCCAACGGTCAAAATGGCTATCACTTGGTTGCAATCATCGGCAAGGCGAAAAAGTGAAAATCGTTTATATCTCCAGCTCAGCCATCCCCTCTCGCGCTGCCAACAGCATCCACGTCATGAAAATGTGTCAGGCCTTTGCGAAGAACGGCCACGAGGTTGTGTTGCTGGCGCCTGACCGGAAGGCAGAATATGAGCCTAGTGTGGGGGATTGTTATGAATATTATGGTGTGGAAAAATGCTTTGAAATTGTAAAAATCCCATGGCTTCCCTTGAAAGGGCGAGGGTATATTTATGGGTTTTTAGCGGCACGAAAGGCAAAAGAATTAAGCCCGGATCTTGTGTATTGCAGGAATGCGCCTGGTTGCTATTTTGCGGCAAGGTTTGGTCAACCAGTGTTTTTTGAATCCCACGCGCCACTTGAAGACGCTGGTAAAATTTCTGACTGGATGTTTCGAAAGATTATTAAAGATCCCAATCTTCAAAAATTGGTAGTTATTACCAATGCGCTCAAAGATTATTATGAAAAAAACTATCCCGCAACCAGAAATAAAATCCAAGTGGCCCCTGATGGTGCTGACCCAATCCCTCCCGATATCGAGCCTGTTGTTTTTCCAAATGCAGGGAAGCGGTTGCAGGTGGGATACGTGGGGCATCTATATAGGGGGCGTGGTATTGAACATATAGCAAGCCTCGCTTTGGCCTGCAGAGAATGGGCCGATTTTCATGTCGTGGGAGGGGGGCAGGATGACCTTGCCCGCTGTATTTCAGAATTTAGTTACATCGACAATCTATATTTTCATGGTTTTTTGCCATACGTGGATGCTCAAAATTTCCGAGTCGGCTGTGATGTTCTAATTGCCCCTTACCAAGAAGACATAAGTATAGCGGGGCTAGGAAAGGGAAATACATTGCAGTGGATGTCCCCATTAAAAATATTTGAATACATGGCTGCGGGAAAACCGATTATATGTACAAATTTTCCAGTGTTACGAGAAGTACTCGTTGACAAAAAAAATGCCTTGCTATGCCATTTTTGCAGCCAAGTGGAATGGATAGAGGCACTGGCAAGCATAAGAGACGATAGTTTTTTGGGCAAATCGCTCGGGGAAAACGCCTATTCTGACTTTATTAAAAAATATACGTGGGGCTCGCGGGCACAGCGATTGATGAGTCAGCCAGATAAGAGTTTGAGTTGATTACAAAACCAGAATTTATAGCATTTCAGGGTTTTTCGTACTTTGCGTTGCTGGCTTTTATTGCGCTGGTCGAATATAGGCGAAATAAAAACAGTATAATAGATTTTTTGTCTATTTTTAATTTTGTTTTTTGTGTGTTTTATGTGATTTCGCCTGTCGTTAGTTTATTTATTGCTGAGGATTTAGTATCAATTCATAATCTTCGTGGTTTAAAATTTTATATTTCCCAGTGGTATACGCCCCTGCTTGCATGGTTCGGCTATCTCTCATTTTTGGCCGGCTATAATTTTACACCTATGAAATTTTACATTGTCTCAATGCGCTTTAAGGTAAAAAAACTGCCGTTCCTTTATTTTTCTTTTCTTATGATAATTTTCGGCATGTTTATTCTGTTTTCTTTTGATTACGGGGGCGTTAAGAATATGGTGGTGTCCCTTGTGTTGTCGAGACATTCAGGGTTGAATGTTGAGACAGGTACATTTGCTTTTCTTTGGAAGTTAATCAGGCCCTTAAGTGTCGTTGCCTTATATGCGGCATTCTTATTTTTTATTAAAAACCTAAGTAGAGTTCATTTTTTAAAAAGAAAATCGTTTTGGATTTTTTTATTAGCACTGTCCTTGTTTTTGGTTGTTGGCTTCGCACACGCGAGTAGAGGTTTTTTGTTTTTTTCACTTTTTGGGCTTATGGTTATTTTTGCTAATTTTGAAAAAAAAATTCCATGGAGATTCGCATTTGCTTTTTTCACTGGATTGCTCCTTCTAATAGTATATGGAAAAGCCTACATCGCCACTCTTGGTCATTATTTAGCAATTGGTGATATGTCCGCGGCTCAGCAAATTTCATTACAGCGTTATAGTGTGGTTAGTGAACTATATCCCGTTTTGCTAGAGTTTTCTCGTTACACAATCCACGCTGTAAATTCCATGCAAGCAGGTGTTGTGGAATTTGGTAACTATGAATTGCGACTTTTTTACAATGATATTTTGTCTGCATTAATATCACAGGTTCCTCAAGGCCTTCTCGGTATAAAACTTCAAATACCAGAACATGCCGCTATATTAACTTCTGAGATTATAGCCGGCAACCCTAATTATGGGTATGTTCCGGGGCTTATTGGTGCCTGTGTTTTTTCTCTATTTATCCCAGGTATTTTCTTTGGCTGTTTTTTATATGGGGCTATGTGTAAAGTTTTCCATTGTTTCTTCCACGATAATATCGATAGATCATTTTTTATTTATGCAATTTATGTAAAGATCTCAATTTCACTTTCTCTTTTCATCAGCACTGGAGTTTTAACAAACATAATCAGCGGAAATATGGGAATTTTTGTAGCACTGTTTTTTCTTTTACCCTTTCTGAAGATTAAATCTTCTTGTGATGGAAATTTTGTTTCCAATATAAATCATAAAGGGATAATACGACATCTGCCGCTATACAATCCGAAAGGATAATGTTTGTGAAAGTCATTATCGTTGGTAACGGGCCCACAACAACTAAAGACGGTCATTTCTATAAGGACAAGCACACTGCACATTTCCTTAAGGATGCCGCAGGGCTCTTTAAGGCTACTTCTTGGCTGGAACCTGTTGTCTCGATCAGAGACCTTGAAAAGGGAAATTTGCTCGCTTCCGAAATTGATTCAAGGGTGGCTTTGCTCAACAAAGCGACTGTGAGGCATGGAAGATTTGGCAAGGTTTTTGATTATCTACGGCTTTTTTCCCTCTTTTTGGCTGAGGCTAGGAGAAGTGATTGTGTCTATCTTTTTTTTAACGGTCATTTGCCGTGGCTTTGTGCATTGACTTCTGTTCTGGTGCGTAAACGCTTTGGCCTTTATATCCGGTGTGACTTTACACCTCGTAATTTCTTTGATCGAATGATTGTTACACATGCGCATTTTATTTTGGCCAACGGTGAGGAGTTGGTTTCCAGGGTAAGGCCATTCAATCCGCGAGTCAATTTAGTAGCCCCTATGATTGATTTTTCGGCAGACGACCTGTTCACTCGCGATGTGGATCGATTTGGAAAAGCAATAAAACTATTATTTGTTGGCAGGTTAGAGCGAGCCAAGGGTGTTTATGTGTTACTTGACGCGGTATCAATTCTTTATAAAAAAGACATTGTAATTAGCCTGGATGTTGTTGGGGGGGGGGCGGAATATGATGCGTTAGTTGAATATTCAACGCGCCTTGGTATTTCAAAATCTGTACACTTTCATGGTCTGATTAAAGATAAAGACAAGCTGAAAAAAATGTACCAAGGTGCTGACATTTTTGTTTTGCCAAGCTTTAATGAGGGTTTCCCGAGAGTGGTTTACGAGGCAATGCTTTCTTCGCTACCGATTATTACAACTGCGGTTGGCTCTATTCCTTCTTTGCTTGTACATGAAAAAAGCGCACTGTTTGTGCCAAAAAATGATTCGAACGCACTTGCAGATGCAATTGAAGTTTTAATCAGAAATTCACAATTGCGAAAAATTCTATCAGATGGCTCAGCTTGCGCCATACTTGAGTACCTTTCTCGGTTTGATGTGACCCATGCGATGCAGGTTAAAAAACAGTTCGGGGAGAAGATTGCCAGTGTTTAACAAAGTTTGGAATGGTCAGTTGAGCGGACTGCCCATAGCGCTGTTTTCGATAGCCCGTTCGTTGTTTTTCAGAATTTTAGATCTAATCAGCACTTGGTGTCATCGTGGCAATTTGGGTAAATGCGGCAAAGGCTCTATTGTACAGTCAGGCACAACAATCCGTCACCCTGCGCAGGTCTCACTTGGGAAAAATGTCCATATTGGAAGGGGTGTTTATCTCGGAGCTGAAATCTCTAACAATTTAAAGCTTGAGGATGGGGTGCAAATAAACAAGGGTTGTCATATAGATTTTTCGGGCGGTGTAGTCATCCGTAAAGGGGCCCTTTTGTCTGAGGACGTAATGATTCAAAGTCACGACCATGGTATCGACCCAAGAAGTAAGCCTGTTGGTTGTCCGCTTGAGATAGGGGCTAATGTATGGGTTGGTGCTAGGGCTTTAATATTGCACAACGTTAAACATATTGGGGATGGTAGCGTCATCGCAGCGGGGGCTGTAGTTACTAAGCCAGTTCCTCCTCGTGCGATTGTTGGTGGAAATCCGGCAAAAATCATTAAAAAAATGGAAAATGGCAATTGAAGGTATTGGTTTTTGTCGAATATTATCTTCCCGGCTACAAATCCGGTGGCCCCATCCGCACCATCTCCAGCATTGTAGAAACTGCTGGGAGCGATTTTCAGTTCCGGATTGTCACCAAAGATCGCGACTCTGGTGAGGATGAATCATATCCATCCGTTTTTCCTGATTCATGGAATCAAGTCGGGCTTGCCAAAGTTTTTTACCTAAGTCCTAAAAGGCAGACTTTAAGGGGTGTTTATGATGTTTTGCGAGAAGACTCCTTTGGGGTTTTGTATTTAAATAGTTTCTTTAACCCTGGGTTCACGCTAAGACCTTTTTTGGCAAATATCTTTTTTTTCCGTAAACCAACCATCCTCTGCCCCCGTGGCGAATTCTCACCCGGAGCTTTAGGAATCAAATCGCCAAAAAAGAAATTGTACATTTGGCTTTTTCGTTTCTTGGGATTCCATAAAAAGATAATCTGGCAGGCGACCACCGCAGAGGAGGCTGCGTTGATCCAGGATGTTTTCGGTACAGGAATCCAAATTAAAATAGCCCAGAATATTTCTCTGCCTTCTTTGTCCTCTGGTGATTTCCTTCCCAAATCCTCGCCGCTGAAAGTAGTGTTTCTCTCGCGTGTCTCCGAGAAAAAAAATCTGATGGGAGCTTTGCAATCGTTTGCATCTGTTCAAACGGGTGTCCGCTTTGATGTTTATGGCCCAACCTCCCGTGCAGAGGATATCGCTTATTTGAAAGAATGTCAGAGGGTAGCATCCGCATTGCCAAAGAACATAGATGTTCGGTTTTGCAGCGAAATCCACCACGATGATGTGGCCACGACCCTGTCACGATACGATCTTTTCTTTTTGCCTACGCTCGGAGAAAATTTTGGGCACGCAATTCTGGAAGCGCTTGCTGCGGGTTTACCCATACTTATTGGCAACACCACGCCATGGCGAAACCTTGAAGAAGCAGGTGTCGGCTGGGATATCGACCCCTACGATCACGCGGCTTTCGCCGATGCCATTGAAAGTGTTGCCAAGCTTTCGCCGGAAGATCATTTGTACATGCGTAAGAAAGCTTTGGCGTATGCCACCGGATACGTCGAAAATAGTGAAGCTGTAGAGCAGACAAAAGCCCTCTTTCAATTTGCGCTAAACAGTTCTGAACAGAAATAATCGCAATCGAGTATTCAGAATCCCATGACAAAAACAATTGACCTCATCGCCGGCGCCCGCCCCAACTTCATGAAGATCTCCCCAATAATCGACGCCTTAAAGCTGGCCGAAGCCAGTGGCGGGCAACTCCGCTACCGCCTCATCCACACCGGTCAACACTACGACCACGCCATGTCCGGCGGGTTTTTCGAACAACTCGGCATCCCCGCCCCGGACGTCAACCTTGAAGTCGGTTCGGGAACCCAAGCCGAGCAAACCGCCGCCATCATGGTGCGCTACGAAAAACTGTTGCTGGAGCAGCGCAGCGATTTGTGCCTGGTGGTGGGTGATGTCACCTCAACCATGGCCTGCTCTATCGCGGCGCGCAAGCTCGGTGTTCCCGTGGCGCATGTGGAGGGCGGAATTCGTTCCGGTGATTGGGCCATGCCCGAGGAGATCAACCGGGTAGTGACCGATTCCATTACCAACTGGTTTTTCACCACCAGTGCCACTGCAGGCGACAACCTGCGGCGTAGTGGCGTGGCTGACGAGAATATCTTTTTTGTCGGCAACACCATGATCGATACCCTCATGAAGCAGATGCCCCGCTTCCGCCTACCGGAGTTCTGGCAGGAACTGGACCTTGAATCCGGTAACTACTTTGTCGTGACCCTGCATCGCCCGGCCAACGTGGATGGCGAACATCATCTGCTGCGCCTGCTGCAGGCCATCTCCAAGGGAACGGCGGGGTTGCCGATCATCTTTCCCGTTCACCCGCGCACTGCAAAAAATCTTCAGAACCTGGCAGGCCAGATTCCCAACATTCATTATGTCGATCCCCAGGGTTATCTGGAATTCAACTATCTGGTCAAACACGCCAAGGGCGTGATCACCGATTCCGGCGGCATCACGGAGGAAACCACCGTCATGGGCATCCCCTGCCTGACCCTGCGTGACAACACCGAGCGCCCCGAGACAGTCACAATCGGCACCAATGAACTGATCGGCACCGATCCCGCCAACCTTGCCCCGGCGCTTGCCAGGTTGATGGCGGGGCAATGGAAAAAAGGGGGGATTCCTGAGACGTGGGATGGACGTGCGGCTGAGCGGATTGTTGGGCATTTAGAAAATCTTTTGTAGATTCTGTCTCACGCAAAGCCGCTAAGGCGCTAAGAAGGACATAAAAGAAATGGGTTCAAGATTTACTTCGCGCCTTTGCGGCTTAAATGAGCATAGCGAACGGGCGTGAGACAAATGTCAGAGAATGAGATTGCGACGCAGATCGTCGATTCATGTTTCAAGGTGCATACGACTCTCGGACCTGGTTTGCTTGAATCTGTATATGAATCAGTGCTCGCTTTCGAGTTGACACAGCGGGGGCTCTCGGTCTGCAAGCAGCAACCCATCCCCCTGATTTATGCAGGCATGCAATTTGATGAAGGGTTCCGGGCGGATCTCGTCGTTGAAGATAAGGTCATCGTCGAGTTGAAATCGGTGGAAAAGGTCGCGCCAGTGCATTAGAAGCAATTATTGACCTACTTGCGGCTCAGCGACAGAAAGCTAGGTCTTCTGGTGAATTTTGGAGAGAACCTGATAAAGAATGGCATATCGCGGGTTGCAAACGGCATTTAAATCGCAGTCTCAGGCAAAGCCGCAAAGACGCAAAGAAGGGCATAAAAGAAATGGGTTCAAGATTTACTTCGCGCCTTTGCGGCTTAAGTGAGCACAGCGAACGGGCGTGAGATATTTTTTTGAGGGGTTTTAGTGAAACAGATATTACAAGATATGGCCAAAGGCGGCACTTCCATCGTCGAAGCCCCTTCTCCCACAGTCAGTCCCGGCACTCTTCTCATCAATACCACCACAACACTCGTGTCCGCAGGTACCGAGCGCATGCTGGTTGATTTCGGTAGGGCGTCCTATCTGCAAAAAGCCCGACAGCAGCCCGACAAAGTCAAGATGGTGCTGGAAAAGGTCAAGACCGATGGCTTGCTGACCACGGTCGATGCGGTGCGCTCCAAACTGGCCCAACCCTTGCCGCTGGGCTATTGCAATGTGGGAGTGGTCGCAGAGGTCGGCGCTGGTGTTGATGGGTTTAAAGTGGGAGATCGTGTGGTGTCCAACGGACCCCATGCCGACCTGGTCAAGGTGCCGAAAAATCTGTGCGCGCGCGTCCCCGAGAACGTGGATGATGAAGCAGCGGCTTTTACCGTTCTGGCAAGTATCGGCTTACAAGGCATCCGCCTGGTGGGACCGACTCTGGGTGAATCTGTCGTCGTGACCGGAGTGGGGCTGATCGGGCTTGTCACCGTTCAGTTGCTACGCGCTCAGGGGTGCCGGGTGCTAGCTATCGACTTTGACCAGGGAAAATTGGATCTGGCCCGTCAGTTCGGTGCCGAAATCTGCAACCCAGGGATGGGGGAAGATCCTGTCGCCGCCGGCATGGCATTCAGCCGCGGCCAGGGTGTGGACGCAGTCCTCATCACGGCATCGACTAAATCCAGCGATCCGGTGACTCAGGCAGCGCGTATGTGCCGAAAGCGCGGGCGAATCGTGCTAGTCGGAGTGACAGGCCTTGAGCTGAACCGGGCTGACTTTTACGAAAAGGAACTCAGTTTTCAGGTCTCCTGTTCCTATGGCCCAGGCCGATACGACCCGAATTACGAAGAAAAGGGCCAGGACTATCCCCTGGGTTTTGTCCGCTGGACCGAACAGCGCAATTTCGAAGCCATCCTCGATATGATGGCCACCGGGCGACTGGATATGCAGCCGCTGATTACCCACCGCTTTGCCTTTGAAGAGGCTCCGCAGGCTTATCAGGTATTATCGGATGACCGTTCGGCGCTGGGCATTTTGCTGCAATACTCTGCGGATGTTGCCGCACGCAGGGAGCGCCGGGTGGTGCTGCGCCCCGATGTTCAATTCACCCCGGCAAAGCCGACCATCGGTTTTGTCGGCGCCGGAAACTATGCCTCGCGCGTTCTGATCCCGGCCTTTAGGGCTGCGGGGGGGCAGTTTCACACCATCGTGACCTCCGGCGGTATCAGCGGTGTGATTCACGGCGACAAAGCCGGCTTTGCCGAGGCTTCGACGGATGTTGAAGCGATGCTGGCGAATGACAAAATCAACACGGTTGTCATCGTCACGCGCCACGACACCCACGCTCGCCTCGTCGCCCAAGCTCTCAAGGCAGGTAAGCATGTATTCGTTGAAAAACCCCTGGCCATTAACACCGAAGAGTTATCGGATCTGGAAAAGCTTTACGCGTCCCTCGTCCCTCGTCCCCCGTCCCCGCTTCTAATGCTCGGTTTCAACCGCCGCTTCGCTCCGCAGGTCCAGAAGATGAAAGAATTATTAGACACGGTCAAGGAACCCAAATCTTTCATAATGACGATGAATGCGGGAGCCATTCCGGCAGATCATTGGACTCAGGATATTTCCGTGGGCGGTGGGCGCATTATCGGCGAAGCTTGCCACTTCATCGATCTGATGCGTTTTCTTGCGGGGAGTGAAATCATTTCAGTTCAGGCGCGGCGCATGGGGAACCATCCCGGTGTTCAGGTCGTTGAGGACAAGGCGGTGATTACCCTGGGTTTTGCCGATGGCTCATTCGGTACCATTCACTATCTGGCCAATGGGGCGGCAAGTTTTCCCAAGGAGCGCATCGAAGTGTTTGCGGGCGGTCGGGTCTTGCAACTGGATAACTTTCGCAAGCTCAAGGGATACGGCTGGCCCGGATTCAAGAAGATGAACCTCTGGCGCCAGGATAAGGGGCAGAGTGCCTGTGCGGCGGTTTTTCTGACGGCAATCGAGCAGGGCATGTCGGCGCCGATTCCGGCGGATGAGATATTTGAGGTGGCGCGGGTCAGCATCGAAGCGGCGGAATTGTTGCGGGGGCAATAAATGCAAGGGCGTCTCACGCAAAGCCGCAAAGTCGCAAAGAAGGACATAAAGGAAAAAAGGCTTAAGATTTTCTTCGCGCCTTTGCGGCTTGAGTGAGCGAAGCGAACGGGCGTGAGGCTGGTTTAAAGGTATTTTACGAGTTCATTGTAGGTGTAATGCGATTTTCAGTACGACAATTAGAAAACTTACTCCGAATTATCCACACTGTTCGCTACCTGCGGCTGCGTCAAATTTTCTATCGCCTGTGGTATCGCTTGCGGAGTGCAGCGCCTGATCTGCGCCCTGCGCCTGTCGTTCGCCAACGCCAAGGTCTTTGGGCAGAGCCGACGGCCAAGCCCGTCTCGATGGTCTCACCAGGCCGTTTTCGCTTCCTTAACGTCGAATATTCTCTCGAATCCGCCACCGACTGGAATCACCCGCAACGCCCTAAGCTCTGGCTGTATAATCTGCATTACTTTGACGACCTGTGCGCAACAGATGCTGCTGCGCGCCGCGATGCTCATCTTGCTTTGATCCGGCGCTGGATTGCCGAGAATCCTCCGGCGGTTGGTAACGGCTGGGAGCCTTATCCCATCTCTCTGCGTGTCGTCAATTGGATCAAATGGGCGCTGGCCGGCAATGAACTCCCCGCCGAGGCGCTGGATAGTTTGGCTGTGCAGACCCGTTATCTGCTCAAACGGCTGGAGTATCATCTGCTCGGCAACCACTTGTGGGCCAATGCCAAGGCGTTGGTGTTCGCCGGTCTTTTTTTTGCGGGGGATGAGGCGCAGGCCTGGTTGAGCCGTGGCCTGAAAATTCTTGATGCACAGATGCCGGAACAGATCCTTGAAGACGGGGGGCATTTTGAGCGCAGCCCCATGTATCACGCGATTATCCTCGATGATCTGCTCGACCTGATCAATCTTTATCGTGCCTATGGGCGTGAGATACCCGTTGACTGGCTGGGGGCTCATGTATGCATGCGCGCTTGGCTGATCGCCATGAGTCATCCGGACGGTGATATTGCCCTTTTCAACGATGCCGCTTTTCAAATCGCGCCACGCTGGCAGGAGTTGGATGCTTATGCCGGGCGTCTGGATCTCGCGCGTCAGAGTTATCCCCCTGATCCTATTCTCCGGTTTCCGGAAACCGGCTACATCCGTTGCGAAAAGGGTCCGGCGGTGCTGCTGGTGGATGTCGCGCCGGTCGGCCCTGACTATCTGCCCGGCCATGCTCATGCCGACACGCTCAATTTTGAGCTCTCCCTTTTCGGGCAGCGGGTTTTCGTCGACAGCGGCACCTCGACTTATGAGAAAACAACTGAACGGGAACGCCAGCGCGGTACCACCGCCCACAATACGCTGACCGTCGACGGCGAAAACTCAACGGAGGTTTGGGGCGGATTTCGTGTGGCCCGCCGTGCCTATCCATTGGCATTGACATGCGGAATGACGTCCAAAGGGGTGTTTGTGGACTGTGCCCATGACGGCTATCGACGACTGCCGGGCAAGGTCGTGCATCGGCGACGTTGGGATTTCGTCGAAGGGCGTCTGACTCTGCATGACCGGCTGGAGGGCCGTTTCGGCCGGGCTCAGGCGCGGCTGCATCTGCATCCGGATGTGCAGGCGGAACTCGTGAACGATGACGGTTGGCGCTTATCTCTGGCCGACGTGCACGGCGTTGCAGTGCGCGTCATAGGTGCGGAAACGCTGCGCGTTGAGCAAACAACCTGGCACCCTGCCTTTGGTGTTGCGGTGCCGAATCAATGCCTGGTCGCTGAAATCGGTACGGGTGAGTTGGTTACGCAGATAGAATGGACAGAATGAGATGAAAATCCTGCTGTTGAGTTTTTACTATTCCCCCGACCTGTCCGCCGGGTCTTTTCGCACGACCGCCTTGGTCCACGCGCTCCTTGAGCAGTTGCCTGAAGGGGCGGAAATTGATCTGATTACCACCCTGCCCAATCGCTATCAGAGTTTTTCCAGTGAGGCTCCGGAAGAGGAGGCGCATGACTGTTTGAGAATTCGCCGGGTCAAACTGCCGGCGCATCAAAGCGGGATGGGCGATCAGACCAAGGCATTTATGGCATTTGCCAAGAAGGTTCTGGAGTTGACCCGTGCGGAGGATTACGCGCTGGTTTACGGAACTTCGTCACGTTTGATGACGGCGGCGCTCAGCGCCTATGTGGCGCGAAAAAAGAGTGCGCGCCTATATCTGGATATTCGCGACATTTTTGTCGATACAATCAAGGATGTTCTGCCAAAGAAAGCGGCGTTGGCCGCCAAACCGGTTTTCTCTGGGCTTGAACGCTGGACGATGAACCGCGCGGATAAAATCAACCTGGTCTCCGCCGGTTTTGCTGACTATTTCCAGCAGCGCTATCCGGGCAAGGAATTGTCATTTTTCACCAACGGCATCGATGACGTATTTATTGCTGCGGGGAAGGAAATCCATGAAGGTGAGCCCCAACGCGGTGCAGCACTCCAAGAGCCTGTCACGGTGCTTTATGCCGGCAATATGGGGGAAGGGCAGGGGTTGCATGCCATAATTCCCGAACTCGCCAATCGCTTGGATGGAAAAGTCAAATTCCGCTTGGTCGGCGATGGCGGTCGCCGGGCGCGACTTGAGCAGCGCTTGGCCGAGTTTGAGTGCCGCAACGTCGAAGTGGTGCCGCCCGTGAAGCGCGAGCAACTGCTGGTCGAATATCGCAACGCCGACATTTTGTTTCTGCATTTGAACGATTACGATGCCTTCCGCAAGGTGCTGCCGTCAAAGTTGTTTGAATACGCCGCGTTAGGCAAGCCGGTCTGGGCTGGGGTAGCAGGCTACGCCGCCGAGTTCGTCCAGGCCGAGATTGGCAATGCCGCAGTTTTTGACCCCTGCGATGTCGAAGCGGCGGTGCAGAGCTTTGATACGCTGAAACTCGAGAATGTCCAGCGTACGGGGTTTATTGAGAAATATGCCAGAGACAACATCATGCGGACCATGGCGGAAGATGTGCTATCACTTTTGCGTGATCGAAGGCATTAAAGGTCACGATATGCCTCCTCATCTGTGGCCGATTCCCATTCGCTGAGAGTTTGTTCGCGTGCCTTGGCAAAGGAGAAGTCTATGGGGCGCGCTTTTCTGATGCGAATCTGGTTGTCCTCAATGTCAAAAGCAATGGCACCTCCAGCTTTTAAGTGCAGAACTTTACGCACCGGGTCCGGGATGGTCGCTTGATACTTGGATGTGATTTTACTCGTCGCCGTCGGCATGGCAGACCTCCTTTGTTGGTATGACTGGCATTACCATGTTCGTTGCGCAAGTGACGGTCAGGTCTTTGACTGGAAAAACTTTATCACGCGGAGATCGCAGAGGGCTCAGAGAAAAGTCTAAACCAATACTTGAACATTTCAGGCATTAATGGTATACACAAAGTCACAAAAACTGTCACCCTGTGTGGATCTTTTTGATGCAGCCGATAAAACAACTCAGCCGGATTCTGGACAACCTTGCCGATTCGGAGAATTATCTTTTTGCTCTGGATGATCTGCGTGGCGCATTGCCGGATGCCGGTCCGGGGTCATTCAAGGCGTTGCTAAGCCGCGCGCAAAAAAGCGGCATTCTCAAGCGGGTCTGTAAGGGGATCTATCTATATCAGCGTATCAACTACCCGGCAGGGCATATTCTGTTTCATACTGCTGTCAAACTACGCGCTGATGCTTTTAATTACTTAAGCCTTGAATCGGTGCTCAGCGATGCCGGGGTCATCTCCCAGATTCCTCTAAACTGGATTACTTTGATGTCGTCTGGGCGCAGCCACATTGTTGATTGTGGCGAATTCGGGCATATCGAATATATTCACACCAAACGCAAACCGGACGATGTTGCCAACCAGTTGACCTATGACAGGGAATGTCGCCTCTGGCGCGCCTCGGTGGCATTGGCTCTGCTCGACATGAAGCTGACTCGCCGCAATACCGACCTGGTGGATTGGAGTCTTGCCAATGAGCTTGTTTGATCAACTGGTTGACGAAGCGATACGCAGCCTGCCGCAATTTTCTTCTTTGCGGGTTGTGGTGGAAAAAGAGCTGCTGCACCATGACATTCTTCGTGAAATGAGCCGTGCCGGATTTTTGCAGAAGCTGACGTTCATCGGCGGAACCTGCCTGCGTACCTGCTACGGCTCGCCGCGCTTGAGTGAATATCTGGATTTTACCGGAGGAGCGGATTTCACTAAAGACGCTCTGATGGAGCTTGGCGCTGTTCTTGTTGAGCGGCTGAAGGTAAAATACGGTCTGCCGGTCTCTGTCAGTGAGCCGGTTCGCGAAGAGGGCAATGTTGCTACCTGGAAGCTAAGGATGATGACGCGTCCTGACCGCAAACATTTACCGGCCCAACGCATCAATATCGATATTTGTGCGCTGCCGAGCCATGATCGGCGCCCCGTGATGCTGCGCAACCACTATGCGGTCGAGATGGGAACCTCGGGTCTGATTATACAGGCCCAGAGCCGGGCAGAGATTTTCGCCGATAAAATCGTCGCGTTCGCCATGCGTCCGAACCGTCTCAAAAACCGTGATCTTTGGGATATTGTCTGGCTAAATCAGCAAGGCGTCGCGTTGCCGGTGGATCTGGTATGGCATAAGGTTGTCGATCGTCGCCTGGATCGAAGCGATTTTTTGAGCCGGCTCGTGCAGCGACTGGCCGAGCTACGGTCAGACCCTTTGTATCAAAAAGAATTTTTGTCGGAAATGCGCCGCTTTCTACCGCCATCGGTTGTGGCTGAAACACTCACGCAGGACGGCTTCTGGACTGTACTGGTAGATGTGGTAACAGGAGAATGCGAACGGGTTAAAAATCAGTGATCACAAAGGCAAGAAACAGACGAAGGGCTTCTAAGAATTTTTCTGAACGCTGATGAATGGGATGAACGCTGAGGGAAAAGCATGAAATTTAAGGGTTTAAAGACAAATTTTTTGTTTTTATCCGCGTGACCAAAGGCAACGACTGGATCAGGCGCTGAAAGAGACTGCCGCGGCCGCTGGAGAGATTTTGCCCGAGGCGGTTTATGCGCCTCTTAGCTTCAGTGTCGTGCAAGGAGACGAATTCCAGTTCGTTTTGCAAAGGCCACAGGATGCTTATGCATTTGTGGTTCTGATGCGTACTCTGTTGTGAACCTCCGGCCTCAGCCCCGCCCCTTCCTTTCGTTCCGCCATCGGCATCGGCGAACTGACGGTGGGCAAGGGCGATTGAGAACCGCTGGACCGCGCTTCAGTGCGAGACGATTCGATATCGCCTGCAACATCAAATATATGAAACGATTGGGAAAGAATTAAGGATTACGAAACAGGGTGTTGAAAAGCGGCTGCGCGCCGCATACTGGGATGAGCTTTCCCGTGGAATGGACTTTATAATCAAAGCTTTGTCACCGTCTAAAGGTTGACACTCGCCATGTCAACCTTTGGGTAACTATTGGACACCCACTTAAAGCTTCCTGTCGAAGCTCTTTGAATATGCAGCCGAGTTCGTTCGCGCCGAAATCGACAATGCCGCGGTGTTTGCGCCCTGCGATGTCGAAGCGGCGGTCAGCAGTTTTGATGCGTTGAAACGGGAGAATGTCAGGCGCACCACATTTATTGAAAAATATGCCAGAGACAACATCATGCGTGCCATGGCGGCGGATGTACTTTCGCTTTTTCCGCGATCGTAGAGTTGATGATTGAAAACCATTCTCACGCAACGCCGCAAAAGAATTTTATGAACGCTGATGAACAGGATAAACGCTGATGAAAAAAGTATGAATCTGAGGGTTTAAAACCCAAAGCATTTGCTTTTTTATCTGTGTTGATCAGCGCTCATCTGCGTTCGACACCCGCTTAAAGACGCTCCTCAGTGCCCAGTAATTGCATTTACCTTGCAAAAATGGATGTAGGTTCCTAAAATGCAAGGTATGTTGAAGCGATTTCTAGCAGACAGACTCCAGAAAAGCATGGCGCAATACCCGTCGGTGGCATTGCTGGGTGCGCGTCAGGTCGGCAAAACCACCCTGGCCAAGACGATTGCCAAACACCAGAACACGATCTATCTGGATCTGGAAGCACCGGAAGACTTGCTCAAATTGAGCGACCCCGGCAGTTATTTGAGTGGTCACGGCGATAAGCTGGTCATCCTGGATGAAATCCAGCGTGCCCCCGATTTGTTTGGAGTTTTGCGCGGCATCATCGACAAGAACAGAGAACGGGGAAGGAAGGCCGGCCAATTTCTTTTGCTTGGATCGGCCTCGATGGATTTGCTGCGGCAGTCTTCTGAAAGTTTGGCCGGGCGCATCAGCTATATTGAAATGAGCGGGCTGAATGTGCTGGAAACGGGACATAATAGGGACGCCCTCTTGAATCTCTGGTTCAGGGGCGGTTTTCCGGATAGTTATCTGGCGGACGATGATGCCCTGGCCATGGATTGGCAGGAGAATCTCATCCGCACTTACCTGGAACGCGATGTGCCGCAAATGGGGTTTCGGGTACCAGCAAACAGGTTGCGGCGGTTGTGGACGATGTTGGCGCACAACCAGGGAGAGACGGCCAACTGCTCCAAGCTTGGCGGCAATCTCGAAATTGACGGCAAGACAGTCAGCCATTACATCGATATTCTTGTTGATCTGCTCCTGGTAAGGCGTCTGGAGCCCTGGCATAACAACGTAAAAAAACGGCTGATAAAATCCCCGCGCTTCTATATCAGAGACACAGGCATACTGCACCGGCTCCTTGGTATTGATGATTACGAGTCTTTGCTGTCGAACCCGGTGCTCGGGAAAAGCTGGGAAGGCTTTGCCGTTGAAAATATTCATTCCGTGCTGCCCCGTCGCGCTGAAACCTATTATTACCGCACTGCCGCAGGAGCTGAAATTGATCTGGTTATTAACTTTTCCTCGGCAGAAACCTGGGCTGTTGAAATAAAACACGGAGTCGCCCCCAAACTGGGCAAGCATTTCAGCAGTACATGTGAAGACGTGGGCGCGACTCACAAATACGTTGTGTATGGCGGCGATGATGAATTTCCGGTGGGTGATGGGGTGACGATGATCTCGCTGCCGCGGATCATGGAAAAGCTCAGGAGCAAGGGGTGAGAGTTGAGAGAATTAACCCTCAACCCTGCTTTTGTATTCGCCTTCTTGGCGTCTTGAGTGAGCACTGGCGATCGGGCGTGAGGCAGATTTTTTCGCGGTTCGAGAATTGCGCAATCAGCCGCATGGGCGTTCGTGCCAGCTCTGTTTTTACAGCGTCGCTCTCACCCAAGCTAAGGCACCAAGAATTTTTCGAACCCTGATGAATGGGATGAACACAAATGAAGGGCGTCATGAATTCAGTTAAATCGTCAATGGAATTTTATCTGCGTCCATCCGTTTTTATCTGCATTCAATTAGCCGTATCTGAGTACTGAGGGGGAGTTTGTGTCTAGAATTTTAATCACCGGCGCTACAGGCTTTGTCGGTCGTGGGCTCTGTTCGCGACTCGGGTCCGAAGGGCGTGATTTGCGCTGTGCCCTTCGCCATCCGTCATCTTTGGCAAACGCAGTGGTCGTCGGCGACATCGGTCCTGAAACTGATTGGGAGCAGGCGCTAAGCGGGGTTGATACCGTTATCCATCTGGCGGCCCGTGCCCATGTCATGAACGATAGCTCCAGCGATCCCCTGGCCGAATTCCGCCGCGTCAATGTCGCCGGCACCCTCAACTTCGCACAACACGCCGCTGCCGCCGGTGTCAAGCGCTTCATTTTCCTCAGTTCCGTCAAGGTCAACGGCGAACAGACTGCCCCCGGCCGGCCATTCACCGAACAAGATTCCCCCGCCCCTCAAGATCCCTACGGTATCTCCAAGCACGAAGCTGAAGAGGGTCTGCACCGCTTGTCCACCGAAACCGGTCTGGAAATCGTCATCATCCGCCCGCCCCTGGTCTACGGCCCCGGCGTCAAAGGCAATTTTTCCGGCATGATGCGCTGGATCGGCAAAGGCATCCCCCTGCCCCTCGGCGCCATCCGCAACCAACGCAGCCTGGTCGCCCTCGACAACCTCGTCGATTTCATCATCACCTGCATCGATCACCCCGCCGCCGCCAACCAGACCTTTCTCGTCGCCGACGGCGAAGACCTCTCCACCACCGAACTGCTGCGTCGCGTCGGGCAGGCCATGGGCAAACCCGCGCGCCTGATTCCGGTGCCCATGTCGGTACTCAAGTTCGGTGCGCGATTGCTCGGCAAACAGGCCATGGCTCAGCGCTTGTGCGGCAATCTGCAGGTAGATATTTCCAAGGCCAGAGAGGTGCTGGGATGGGAACCGCCGGTGAGGGTGGGGGAGGGACTGGGGAAGGCAGCGAGGGAGCGAGAGAGCAAGTAGCGAGAAGGTAGAGGCAGTGAGAGAGCGAGATAGCAAGTAGCGAGGAAGTGAAAATGGAAAAGCCACATAAAAAACTAAATGTCTGGCAGAAAGCGGTTGATCTGTCGGTAGATACGTATCGTATTACAGAATCTTTTCCCAAATCTGAGCTATTTGGACTCGTCAGTCAAATGCGCCGTGCCGCGGTAAGTGTGTCTGCAAATATTGCAGAAGGGGCAGCGAGGACAGGGCCGAAAGATCAGCTGCACTTTCTGAATATCGCCAGAGCATTATTAAGCGAACTTGACACCCATCTGGAAATAGCCTTAAGGATCAAATTCGTGTCTGGCACAGATGCTCAACTAGTCTCATCTTTGATGACCGATGTAGATCGTCTACTTTACGGATACATGAAGTCAGTCAGGAAATTAGTGAGTTGATAGGGCAGCGAGGTAGCGAGGTAGCGAGGTAGTAAGGTCAAATCCTCTCTCGCAATCTCGCAATCTCGCAATCTCGCAATCTCGCTACCTTACTGATTTTCCTTTCCTGCTATCTCACTTTCTAACACCTTTACATAGGAACACCCCATGCTCCGGATTTTTGACATTGTCCTTTCCCTTACCGGCTTAATTCTTGGCGCCCCGGTTTTTATCATCATCACTGTTCTGGGATACTTTGACACAGGTTCCCCCATCTTTCGTCAGGAGCGGGTCGGAAAGCACAAAAAGTCATTCATTCTGGTGAAGTTTCGTACGATGAAGCTGGATACGGCATCTGTGGCAAGTCATCTGGCATCGACCTCTTCCATCACCAGGATCGGTAGCTTTTTACGTAAAACCAAGCTCGATGAGCTGCCGCAGCTGTGGAACGTGCTTAAGGGCGAGATGAGTCTGGTGGGTCCGCGCCCCAATTTGTTCAATCAGGCCGAGCTGATCGCTGAGCGTGACAAGCGAGGCGTCTATTCCGTGCGCCCCGGCGTCACCGGTCTTGCGCAGATCAACGCAATCGATATGTCGACCCCGCAACTGCTGGCGGAAACCGACGCGAAAATGATCAAGGAGTTGACCATCGGCAAGTACTTTTCTTACATCCTGCAAACGGTCACCGGCAAAGGATCGGGGGATCGGGTGCGGGGGGAATAGAGGGGTGGGACGGTGTTTACCGGAGCCTGGCGGGGACGTTGTCGATGTTTTGATTTTCTTGCGGAACCCTGGTGCGCGGGGCCGCTTGTGGCCAGGGCAAGGCTGAAGACTCTATTCCGAACGCCGATCAAGGCGGATAAAAGCGATAAGGGCAATCAATTTGGGGACGTTGTTGAACAGTTGACTTCCTGGTTGGGACCACGTTTGTCTCAGGGTCACGGGTTACCGATAAGGGATTCGCAGTTTATTTAGATTTTTGCATTTATAGGAGGTGGTTGTGGAGGTGTTCCCCGAGATTGTCCATCATGGCGGAAAGGACGGCGTGACCGGGTCCTGCCATGAATTGCGGGTTGATGATGAAAACGGCCTGCTCGTCGACTGCGGCCTGTTCCAGGGCGAGGATGCCGAACGGCTCAGCGGTTCGCAGGAGGCTTCATCTCTTGAAATCGATTTTACCCTGACGCACATCAAGGCTCTGGTGGTCACCCATGCCCATATCGACCACGTGGGCAGGATTCCCTATCTGCTGGCCGCCGGTTTTGCCGGTCCCATCTATTGCAGCGAACCGACGGCGCTGCTTCTGCCGCTGATGCTGGAAGATGCGATAAAAATCGGCTTCACCCGCGATCAACGTCTTATCGAGAAATTTGTCGCCCTGCTCGAACAACGACTGGTGGCTCTGCCTTACGGCCAATGGCGTGAGGTGCCCCTGAGCGGCTCTGCCCGCCTCGACATCAAGCTGCGGCGCGCGGGTCACATTCTGGGCTCGGCCTACGTGGAGTGCCGGGTGAAAAGTGCCTGCGGTGATGCGTCGCGGGTGCTCTTTTCCGGCGATCTCGGCGCGCCTTTTGCGCCGCTTTTACCGGCGCCGAAGTCGCCTTATGGGGCGGATGTGGTGGTGCTGGAGAGCACTTACGGCGATCGCGTGCATGCGGATCGCCGCTCCCGCCGTTCACGCCTGCAAACGCTCCTTGAACATGCGTTGGTTGATCGCGGCGTGGTGCTGGTGCCGGCCTTCAGCATCGGCCGCACCCAGGAGCTGCTTTACGAGATAGAAGGTATCATTCATCGTCAAGGACGGCGCGAGGCCGCGCCCGGCGTGCCCTGGGCGGATCTGGAGATCATCGTCGATTCGCCCCTGGCGAGCCGGTTCACCGAGGCCTATCGACGCCTCAAGCCCTTCTGGGACGCCGAAGCGCAGCAACGCCTGCGCGCCGGGCGCCATCCCCTGGCCTTCGAACAACTCACCACTATCGACAGCCACGCCGATCATCTGCACACTGTCGACTATCTGCACCGCACCCGCCGTCCCTGCGTGGTGATCGCCGGCAGCGGCATGTGCGCGGGCGGGCGCATCGTCAACTATCTTAAGGCGCTTCTCGCGGAGCCCGCCACCGATGTGCTGTTCGTCGGCTATCAGGCGGCGGGCACGCCGGGGCGGGCGATCCAGCAGTACGGCCCGCGCGGCGGTTATGTGACGCTCGACGGCAAGCGCTACGACATTCGCGCCCAGGTGCATACTCTCTCGGGCTACAGTGCCCACGCCGATCAGCGCAATCTGCTCAATTTCATCAAACGCATGCGCCGCCGTCCAAAGTTGGTGCATCTGGTCCATGGCGAGGCGCAAGCCAAGGCCGCGCTCAGGGGAGAGTTGGAGGCGCTGGGCGTGGCGGTGCGCGTCTGAATGGCGTGGTTCGCACAACCAGCAGGGGGGGCTCTTGAGGGAAAACGAAATACCTGTAACCGCTGGGTCGCTATTTAGACGAGCCGATTTGGATCCTGTCTGCTGTGTAACACGCGGACAATCGTGATGTGCTTGGATTGCACCTGATAAAATACGATGTGACTTTCAATCGGAAAACTTCGGATCTCAGGGAGAAGTTCGGGGCGCTCCATGCCGATATGAGGCCGTTCAGTCAGCGACCAAAGACATTCTTTGAGATTCTCGATATACTTGGATGACTGGTTCTGCCCCCAGTTTCGCAGACTAAATAGATAAATGTCTCTGAGGTCATCTCGTGCAGCGGGTGAGATGACCAGATGATGATGGCTCATGAACGAGGCTCGCCCCGGAGATCATCAAACAATTTATCAAGCTCTTTTCTGGATTCAATCCTGATCCCTTGCCCCTGCTTAAGTTGGTCAACGCCCATTTGGATCTGTTCGCGCAAACGAGCGAGCTTGATCTCATAGATCCACTCTTCGTGGGCATCCATAAAGCGCAAGGCTTCTCGGATGACCTCGCTGGCGTTGCTGTAGAGGCCGCTTTCAACCTTGGCTTTGACGCGGGCTACCAATTCCGGTGTCAGTGAGATGTGCATAACTTTCTCCGTATCGAGGGACTTTAATCAAAGAATAGGGCGCTATACAAAGATTGTCAATCTTTGTAGTTTTTGAGGGGCCTTGGAGTGCTTTCAGGTTTTGCGAACCCCTTTTTCAGGTTTTTCCTGATAGACAAGTCGGGAAATTTTGTTCTATGCTAATGGCTCAATTTTGTGCTGTTTTTATCGTCTACGGATGGGTTGGCCCGTGCTGCGCGGTCTGATATGGCATGGGACGCAAAACCTTGAGGGGTTTATACAGGTTTATGAAGTCTTCTTTAGTTCTCAGCAAAAGATCCTGGATCATTTTTGGTCTTAAGACCGTCATTATTGCCTCTGCTTTTTTCCTCGCCTTTCTGCTGCGTTTCGATTTCCAGATTCCCGGGGCGCAGTGGCGCATCTTTCTCGAGATGGTGCTGCCCGTTCTGCTGATCAAGCATGCGATTTTCTGGGGTTTCGGACTGAGTCACGGCTGGTGGCGCTATGTATCGCTGGCCGATGTTTTCGATGTGTTCAAGGCCAATCTGGCGGCCTCGTTGGCGGTGGTGCTCTACGTGGTGTTCGTCCACGGGGTGGCGGGGGTGCCGCGTTCGGTGCTGATTCTTGACGGGGTCTTTTGCTTTCTTTTTTCCTGTGGTGTCCGGTTTCTCACCCGGGCCTTTCGAGAAAATTATTTCCCCCGGCTGCGCGCCAGATCTCTCAATCAGAAGCGGGTTTTGATCGTCGGTGCCGGTCAGGCCGGGCAGATGCTGGTGCGCGAAATCCGCTCCAATCCCGACATCGACAAGACCGTGGCCGGTTTTGTCGATGATGACGCGGAGAAACAGGGGCGGCGCTTTCAGGGATTCAAAGTGCTCGGTGGCCAGGAGCGCCTGGCCGAACTCTGCGCCAGGGAAAAGATCGACGAGGTCATCATCGCCATCCCCTCGGCCACGGGCAAGCAGTTGCGTAAAATCGTCGAGCGCTGCCAGGGTGCGGGCGTTGCCTTCAAAACCCTGCCGGGAGTGGGTGATCTCATCGAGGGCCGGGTGACCATTCAACAGGTGCGCCCGGTGGATGTCGAGGATCTGCTCGGCCGTGACATGGTGCGCATCGAGGTCGATCGCATCAAAGCCTTCCTCGGCGGCAAGCGGGTGCTGGTGACGGGTGCGGCCGGCAGCATCGGCAGCGAGATTTGCCGTCAGGTGGCGCGTTTTGGGCCGGCCAAGCTGGTGCTGTTCGACAATGCCGAGTCGCCCCTGTTTTATGTGGAGAAGGAGCTCGGCGAGGCCTTTCCCGATATCCCCGTCGCCGCCATCATCGGCGATGTGCGCTACCGGGCGCGGGTTGAGGCGATTTTCGACGAATTTCAGCCGCAGGTGGTGTTTCACGCCGCCGCCTACAAGCATGTGCCCATGATGGAGCACAATCCGGCGGAGGCCGCCAACAACAACGTGCGCGGCACCAAGATCATCGCCGATGCGGCCCATGTTTTCAAGGCCGAGAGCTTTGTCATGATTTCGACGGACAAGGCGGTTAACCCCACCAACATCATGGGCGCGACCAAGCGCGCCGCCGAACTCTATGTGCAGGATCTCAGCAGGCGCAGCAAGACGCAGTATGTGACGGTTCGCTTTGGCAACGTGTTGGGCAGCGCGGGCAGCGTCGTGCCCATCTTCAAGTCGCAGATTGCGGCCGGGGGCCCGATTAAGGTGACCCATCCGGAAGTCACGCGCTTTTTCATGACCATTCCCGAAGCCACGCAGTTGGTTCTGCAGGCCGGCAGCATGGGCAAGGGCGGTGAAATCTTCCTGCTGGATATGGGAGAACCGGTCAAAATTCTGAATCTGGCCGAACAGCTGATCCGCCTCTCGGGGATGCGTCCCTACGAGGATGTAGAAATTGTATTCACCGGGCTGCGCCCCGGCGAAAAACTCTACGAGGAACTCTTGCTGGCGGGTGAAGGCATCATGCCGACCGCCCATGAAAAAATCCGCGTGGCGCGCGCGGCCTTTTGCGAACCGCAGATTCTTGCGCGGCAGATCGAGGAGCTGTATCAGGCCGAACGGGCTATGGATATGGAACGGGTGCGCGCGCTGCTGCGTACCATCGTTCCCGAATATCAGCCGCCGGAACCCGGCAACCCCGCATATGAGCAGCTTTTCGTCGAACCCGACCGGCGCCAGAATCAGGAGGGCGTGGTGATCAGGCTTGCCGACCGGCGCCACCGCAGAGGTCGGGTCGCCGGCGAGAAGGCGGGCTAGATAGAGAAGAGACGCGCGCATTGTCCCGGCGTGGTGTGTCGCAAAAGTTGAAAACCGGCTTTATCTGCCTTAAGGTAGAGGCCGGTTTTGTTGTTTTATTATCCCATCGCCACGAGGTTTCCCATGATTGTCCCCGTCATCCTGTCCGGCGGCGCCGGCACGCGACTGTGGCCGCTGTCGCGCGAACTCTATCCCAAGCAGCTGCTGCCCCTGGCGGGCGAACGCACCATGCTGCAGGACACCGCCCTGCGTCTGGAGGGTGTGGCGCAATTGAGCGCGCCCCTGGTGGTGTGCAACGAGGCGCACCGTTTCATGGTGGCTGAGCAAATGCGCCAGGCGCAGCGTACCCCGGCGGCGATCATCCTCGAGCCCCTGGGGCGCAATACCGCCCCGGCGGTGGCGGTGGCGGCGCTGCAGGCCATGGCGGACGGCGAAGACCCGCTGCTGCTGGTATTGCCCGCCGATCATGTGATCGAGCGTCCCGAAGCCCTGCGCGCGGCGGTGGAGATGGGCGCGCCTCTGGCGCAGGAGGGTCGTCTGATCACCTTCGGCATCGTGCCAACGGCGCCGGAGACGGGGTATGGCTACATTCGAGCGGGTCAACCGCTCGAATGTAGCCGTCAGTCGTCCGTTGTCCGTTGTCAGTTGGGGATTTCTGAAGCCACGGACAACGGGCCACGGACAACGGACGCAGCCTTTGCCGTCGCCCAATTCGTCGAAAAGCCCGACTTGGCGACGGCGCGGGCTTATCTGGCCTCGGGGGAGTATTTCTGGAACAGCGGGATGTTTCTGTTCAAGGCCTCGCGTTTTCTGGAGGAATTGGAGCGGCTGGCGCCGGAGATTCTGCGCTGGTGTCGCGCGGCGCTGGATGAGGCGGAGCGGGATCTGGATTTCATACGTCTGAACGCCGATGCCTTTGCCGCCTGTCCGGGTAATTCCATCGACTATGCGGTGATGGAGAAGACCGACGCGGCAGTGGTGATTCCTCTGGCGGCGGGATGGAACGATGTGGGCTCCTGGTCGGCGTTGTGGGAGATCGGCGCGCGTGATGCCGACGGCAACGTGCGGCGCGGCGACGTCCTGGTGAGCGACAGCCGCAACTGCTACCTGCATGCCGAGCGCCGCCTGATCGCGGCGGTGGGGCTGGAAGATATGATCGTGGTGGAAACCGCCGACGCGGTGCTGGTGGCGCGCCGCGACCGGGTTCAGGAGGTCAAGGATATCGTCGCGCAACTCAAGGCCCAGGACCGCGAAGAAGCACTGCTGCATCGGCGTGTCAACCGCCCCTGGGGCAGCTACGAAGGGCTGGTGCAGGACGGCCGCTTTCAGGTCAAGCGCATCAGCGTCAACCCCGGCGCCAGCCTCTCGCGCCAGCTCCATCACCACCGCGCCGAGCACTGGGTGGTGGTGCGCGGCACCGCTCGCGTCACGCGCGGCGAAGAGACTTTCATCCTCGCCGAAAACGAATCGACCTTCATTCCCCTGGGTGTCGAGCACCGCCTGGAAAACCCCGGAAAGATTCCCCTGGAAATGATCGAAGTGCAAAGCGGCAGCTATCTCGGCGAAGACGATATCGTGCGCTTTGAGGATCGGTATGGCCGCTAGCGCGGCCTCATCGACGAGCTTGTGCCGAAGATCAATGCCTATCTCAAATCCATAGGAAGCAATAACTCATGAATCAACCACGGACAACGGACAACGGACAACGGACGTCACTTCCCTGCTTTAAAGCCTACGACATTCGCGGGCGTTTGCCTGACGAGCTCAACGAGGACGTCGTCTACCGCATCGGGCGGGCTTATGCGCAGTTTCTTCAGCCGCAAAAGGTTGTGGTGGGGCGCGACGTGCGTTTGTCCAGTGCTTCGTTGTGCGCGGCATTGGCGCGCGGGCTGACGGATGGCGGCGCCGATGTGGTGGATATCGGGTTGTGCGGGACCGAGGAGATTTACTTTGCCACCTTTCATGGCGCGATGGATGGCGGCATCATGGTGACTGCCAGCCACAACCCCATGGATTACAACGGGATGAAGCTGGTGCGCGCCGGGGCGCGTCCCATCAGCGGCGACAGCGGCCTGCATGAGATCGCCGCGCTGGCGGCGGCGGCCGACTTTGCTCCGGCGGCGATTGTGGGGCGGGTGGTTGCACAAGATTTCAAGGCGGCTTACGTGCGCCATCTGCTGACTTATGTCGACGTCGCGCAGCTCAAACCTCTCAAGGTGGTGGTCAATGCCGGAAACGGCTGTGCCGGCCCGGTGCTTGATCTGCTTGAGCAGCAGCTGCCTTTTGAATTTATCCGCGTGCATCATGAGCCGGACGGAAACTTCCCCAACGGCATTCCCAATCCGCTGCTGCCCGAAAACCGCGACGCCACCGCCGCTGCGGTGCGCGCCCACGGCGCCGATCTGGGCCTGGCCTGGGACGGGGATTTCGATCGCTGCTTTTTCTTTGACGAGGCGGGCGATTTTATCGAAGGTTATTACATCGTCGGGCTGCTCGCCGAAAGCATTCTGCAGAAACATCCCGGCGCGCCCATCATCCATGATCCGCGCCTGACCTGGAACACCATCGAAATGGTGGAAGCGGCGGGCGGGGTTCCCATCCAGAGCAAAACCGGGCACGCCTTTATCAAGGAGCGCATGCGCGCCGAAGACGCAGTGTACGGCGGCGAGATGAGTGCGCATCATTATTTTCGCGACTTCGCCTATTGCGACAGCGGCATGATCCCCTGGCTGCTGGTGCTGGAAATCATGGGACAAGGCGGCAAGCCCCTGTCGGCCCTGGTGGGTGAGCGTCAGGCGCGTTTTCCGGCAAGCGGCGAAATCAATCGCAGGCTCGACAATCCACAAGCGGCAGTAGCGGCGGTGGAAACCCGCTACCTAGACGCGGCCCTGGCCCTCGACCGCACCGATGGATTGAGCATGGAATTTGCCGATTGGCGCTTCAATCTGCGCCTGTCCAACACCGAACCGGTGCTGCGTCTCAACGTGGAGAGCCGCGGTGACGCAGGGCTGATGCACGCCAGGACCGAAGAACTGCTGGCGCTCATCGACACCGCTTGAAAGGCAAACGACCCATCCCTGTAACAAGAGCTGGTTTGACGACCACACGGATCTGCTGATGCGTGTGGTCGCGCGGCGTGATTCTTGCTTTATAATGGTAAAACCATACGGCGAGGATCGCATATGTCAATTTTTCGCGTTCTTGACTCGATTCTGCCTGCCCTGTTGGCGACTCTCCTGCTGACCATCCTTCCCGTCTCGCACTCCTCGGCAGCAGAAATCGCACCCGGCCTGCGTACCGCTTTGCAACATACCTCTGCGGAGCAGAGGGTGGATATCATCCTCATCCTTGACGCGGCGCAGGAGGTGCCGGATTTCGTCCGGCAGCGCAGTGTTAAGACGCGGGCGTCCCTGGCGCGCGACCTGCGCGCACGGGCCCGTGGGAATGAGGCGCCCCTGGTTGCCTTTCTGCAGCGTCGCGGCATCACTGATCTCCAATCCCTGTGGCTCATCGACGGCTTGGCTTTTCGCGCCACTCCCGCGCAAATTGCGGAACTGCAAACCCTGGTCGAAGTCAGAGCCTTGCATCTTGATGAGTTTGCCGAGCCGCCGCCCGTGGAGCCGAGCTTTGCGCACAATTCACCAGGCTGGAACATTGCCCGGGTGGGCGCGCCGCAACTCTGGGAGCAGGGTTTCACGGGTGCCGGGCAAGTGGTCGCCATCATCGACACGGGCGTTGATTTGAGCCATCCTCTGCTGGGTTCGCGCTGGCGCGGGGGAGCCAATAGCTGGTTCGATCCCTTTGACGGCACTGTGGAGCCGAGCGATTTTGTCGAAGGGCAAGGTCTCGCCCACGGCACGGCGGTTGCCGGGGTGGTGGCGGCTGGCGATGGTTTGGGTGTGGCTCCAGGGGCGCAATGGATCGCTGCGCGTATTTTTCATCCCGAACGTCAGACCCGCACTTCGCACATCATTGCGGCCCTGCAGTGGGCGCTTGATCCCGACGGCGACCCGACCACCGACGATGCGCCCCAGGCGGTCAACAACTCCTGGGGTCTCACCACGCAGGATTCCTGCAACACCGTTTATCGTCCCGCCGTTCAGGCACTCAAGGCGGCAGGCATCGCCGTGGTGTTCGCGGCCGGCAACGCGGGGCCGGACGAGGCGACCAGCGAAAGCCCGGCCAACTATTCCGAAAGCTATGCCGTTGGAGCTACCGACAGCCTCAATCGCATTGCCCCTTTCAGCGCGCGCGGTCCCTCGGCGTGCGACGGCGGCATCTATCCCGATGTGACGGCGCCGGGGGTCAGTATCGTCACCACCGACATCGGCGGCGAATTTGTTTCTGCTTCGGGAACGTCTTTCGCCGCGCCCCATGTCGCCGGGGTTATGCTGTTGCTCATGGAAGCCTTTGCCGACGCAACAGTGGCCGAGATCGAGGAAGCACTGCGGGCTTCGGCCATTGATCGGGGGCCGGCGGGACCGGATAACAGCTTTGGCCATGGGCTGATCAGTGCATCGGTCGCCTATGAGTATCTCGATTTCACGCCGGTGCCCGAACTTCTGGCGCCGGCCAATAGCGCGGTGATTGCGGGCAGCGAAGTGACTTTGGCCTGGCGGCAGCCGCCCGACAGTTTTGGAGAACCGGTGGCCAATCGGGTGATGGTGGCGTTGGACGCAGAGTTTTCTCACCCACTGGAAGTGGTGGCGGCCGCGGATGCCCTGCAGCCTGGCCTGCCGGGAGGCGGTGGTGGCGTGCTTCCGGCCATGGTGGGGCTGGCCATGGCCGGGATTGCCTGCCGGCGACGCCTGCGTCTGCTGCCGGCGGTGCTGGTGCTTGGGCTGTTACTCTCTTGCAGCGGCGGAGGCGGCGACGGCAACAGCGGAGATTTCCTTGTGGAGAGCGATAATGGCTTGATTTTTGTGGTTGATGAGGATGTCGATCCGGAAATCATCGAGGGCGAGGATCCGGAGCAGCGCACTCTGACTCTGACCGGATTGGCGGGCGGCGCTACCTACTATTGGAAAGTGACGGCGGAAAACGCCCGCGGCAGCCTGAGGGAAAGCGACGTGCGCTCTTTTGCCCTGGAGTGAGACGCGCCTAACCCTCGGACGCAGATGAACGCGGAAAAGGCTGGATCAAGGCGGATAGCGCTGGAGCCTGGATTTGAAATCCGTGTTTATCCATGTAAGGCTTTGCCCCCTGTCTTTATTGCCCTGCCGAATGCACCCTTTGTTGCACGGCGGCGCCGAGATTGTCGGCCAGGCCGGCGGCGGCAAGCAGTTGTCCCCAAGGCTGGTTCTGTTCCTGCACCTGGCTGAAGATGGCAGTGGCCGGACGGCCGGTGGTGTGCGCGAGCAATACGGCCAGGATCGCCTGTTGCGGATCACAGCCGGCGTCGCGCAAACCCTTGAGGGTTGCGGCATCGGCGAATCCCTGCTCCAGCAGCACCTGGTCGATAACGGCGCGCGCCAGCACTTCGTCCCATCCATCGCGGATTTCGACACCGGGAACTGCCAGGTCGATACGGTGCTTTTCCAGAACCTCGCCCCAGTGAGCGGCACGTCGCCTTTCCTGCATAAGGGCGCGCGGCTCCAGGGACGAGAGGGCGGCGGCGCGATAGGCGATCCACAGATCCTCGTTGCTGGTGCCGGTCTGCTTGGCCATCACCACTTCCCGCTTGGAGCGTTCGAAGACCGTCGCCAGCAGGGTGTTCTGGGCGCTGGCGAGAAAATAGGCATCGGCGGCCGCCGGGCTGTTCGGGTCGTAGGAGCGGTCTTGAAAGCAATGACAGGTGATGGTGGAGGTCATTGCGTGGACACTCGTGACGGCCGCAGGCATCAGGAAAAGAAAAACCGGTAAAAAGCGCAAGGCTTTCGGCAAAGAGAGAACATTCGGCATCTTGACAACTCCAGGAAAAAAGATCGGCACGGCAAAATGGCTGGAGAAAACCTTAGCCGAACCCGCTGCGACAGTCCTTGACC
Organism: Geoalkalibacter ferrihydriticus DSM 17813; assembly: GCF_000820505.1. NCBI lineage: Bacteria > Pseudomonadati > Thermodesulfobacteriota > Desulfuromonadia > Desulfuromonadales > Geoalkalibacteraceae > Geoalkalibacter > Geoalkalibacter ferrihydriticus. The sequence goes on from NZ_JWJD01000011.1 coordinate 36,870, forward strand.
AAAGTCAAAAACCTTCGATACGAAAAAAGTCCTTGTCTTTGCGACAGATTCCTGTATTATGCCGATCGACTGTCCCATGGGAGGACGGTGCGAACTTTTGCATTGCCCCCTGTCCCATCGCTCACTGACCCTCCTGCACCCGGTTCCTTTTTCTTCGAGCCCGTGGCAACACTTAAGGTTGGCGAGGATGTTAGCGCCCCCTGCGATGATTCACCGCGTGGGGCCCAAGTGCCAGTCCTGATGTGTTGCGGCCGCTATTGTTCGGGAGATCTGTTTGTCCCGACGGCCCGCACGCCACCTCGTATCGCCCTTTAAGCCCCTAACGGCTGAAGGGAAAGGAATCTCTATGTCGTTTGACCAACTGCAACTGGCCGCCCCGCTTCTGCAAGCTATTAAATCCTGTGGCTACACCGAACCCACCCCGATTCAGGCCAAAGCCATACCCGAAATTCTCGCCGGCCGCGATGTTCTCGCTTCGGCTCAGACCGGCACCGGCAAAACTGCCGCGTTTATGCTGCCGGCTTTGCAACGCTTGTCCACTATCGTAAAAGGCCCCAAGGGCGCTCCGCGCGTACTCGTGCTGACTCCCACCCGCGAGCTGGCCGCGCAGGTGACCGAGGCGACCCGCACTTACGGCCGCAACCTGCACCTGCGCAGCGCCGTGATCCTCGGCGGCGTACCTTACGGCCCTCAGTTCAAGAGTCTGGGCGCACCCATCGATTTTGTCGTCGGAACCCCGGGGCGGCTCATCGATCATCTGGAGCGCGGAAGTCTCGATCTGTCGCGCCTGGAAGTTCTGATTCTCGATGAAGCCGACCGCATGCTCGACATGGGTTTTAAAGAGGATGTGGAGAAAATCACCGCGGCTGCTCCGGCAAACCGCCAGACTCTTCTGTTTACCGCGACCCTCGACCGCACCATGGCCGATCTCGCCCGGCGTCTGCTGCGCGACCCGGTACGTATCGACATCGCCGGCAAAAAGGTGACCCACGAGCATATCGTTCAGCATCTGCATGTGGCCGACAATCTTCACCACAAAAAGCAGTTGCTCCAGCATCTGGCCGGCGACCAGGCCGTGACACGGGCCATCATCTTTTCCGCAACCAAACGCGATGCCGACAGCCTGGCCCGTGAACTGACCGCTGGTGGACATCGCGCCGCCGCCTTGCACGGCGACATGAATCAGGGCGCACGCAACCGCACCGTCGGTGATCTGCGCCGCGGTAAAATCCGCCTGCTGGTGGCTACCGATGTAGCGGCACGCGGCCTCGATGTGTCGGGCATCAGCCACGTAATCAATTTCGATCTGCCCCAGTCGGCCGAAGACTACGTACATCGTATCGGTCGCACCGGGCGCGCCGGCGCCTCCGGCATCGCGATTTCCTTTGCCGCCGGTGATGACGCCCTGCGCCTGCAGCGTATTGAACGCTACATCGGCCAGCGTTTGGACCAATCGGTCATTGCTGGGCTGGAGCCTAGCCGTCCCTTGCGAAGCGCACGTCCCGCAGCGGGCCGTCCCGGCAATCGTCGCGAAGGCGCGGCCCCCGGCCGCTTCGGCGGCAACCGCAACAGTGAGGTTCGGGAGCGTGGCGAGCGCCGTCCCCGTCCCGAGCGCAAGGGGCCGGTGATCGAGTACCGCAGCCGCAAGAACAATTTGTAAAAGCAAGGCTGAAGAGAAAAAAAGGGCGGCATTCCGGTAAGGGATGCCGCCCTTTTTTTGTGGGGAAATTCAACGGACTAACCGGCGATGCCGATCCATAACGCGAGCAGTCGTGTCATTTCCTGCATCTGCTGGTCGGTCAAAATGCCGATCTTTTGTCCTGCTTTCGATCTGGGGAGAGTCATCAGCTTGTCGACTTGGACTTGGGATTTTACAGTCAGTCCGTTTTCCGGCAAGGGCTCAACAGTGTAGCGAAAGAGCGGTGTCGGTTGCAGATGGCTACTCAGAAGGCAGATCGTAACGCTCGGATGTTCCGCAAACAAGTCGGATTGTACGATCAAGGCGGGGCGGGGTTTCCCGAAAGCCCCAGGTACCGCCACCAGAACGAGATCGCCTCGTTTCATTCATGGCCCCAGTCAGCGAGATCGGCCAGAAGTTCAAGATCGCGGGTTTCCAGGGGATCATTGCGAATAATGCGCGATTGTCTGCGGCATTCCTCGGCAAAGTCGCATGAATTCGCGTCCGGCACCCATATTTGGACGGGTTTGAGGCCTGCGGCGCGCATGCGGCTGCGGTAACTTTTTACTCGATCCTTGGGCGATTTGGCTTGGGATTGCACAGTAGGCACCTCTCTTGGCAGCGTTACATGTAACGCTACCATAGTGGTCGTGCAAGGACAAGGAAATTGAAAATCCGTACTTACGCCCTGCCGAGCCTGGAAAAGGGATTCACACGGGCACCCGCGATTCGCAGGGGATCTTCACCTGGCACAGCCCGCAGGGGGTGGCGCCGGTGCCGAATTTTTCCGTGGTGTAGGGCGTCGTCACTTCACGGATGTAGGTGCGGCAGCGCTCCTTGTCGTGGCCGTGAACGGTGGTGATGGCGTTCACCGGGCAGCGCCGCACGCAGGCCCCGCAGGTGCCGCGTGCATGCCACAAACACCAGGCCTGATGATCATCCCCGTAGGGTCGTTCACTGACCGGCAGTGCGAGGCGCGTGACCACCGAACCGAAACGCACCGCCTTGCCGTAGGGGGTAATGAGACCGTCGGAGAGTCCGAAGGTGCCCATCCCGGCAATGAAGGCGGTGTGGCGTTCAGACCAGTTGGAGGCAATGCCGAAATTTTCTGAAGTGCGGTAGTCAAAGCCTGGCAAGCGCTCGGGTGCGACAGACGCGAAGCCGGCGTCAGTAAGGGTCGCGGCCAGATGCAGACGCAGGTCGCAGTTGAACTGCTCACCGAAAAAACGTGAGCGCGCCCAGCGCTCGGCGGGAAGTTTATCTTCCCGCTGCTGGTCGTGGCGGGTTGCGGCGGTCTGCGGCAGCACATAGCTGATCACGCGCAACTCGGAGGCCGCAGCGGGTGTCTCGGGAAAGGCTTGCGCAAAGGCTTCTTCGGGTGTCCAGTAAAAGGGGCCGATCATGTCCTTGAGGCGCGCAAACCAGGGATCGTCGCCGCGCGCCACCGCAAAGTGGGGCGCGGCCCAGGCTTTTTCAGAGCTTGCAAGGTGCAGGCTGTTGGCGGGGGATTTCTGCCAGAAATCGTGCAGGATGTCCTGCACCCAGGCGCGCTGTGTGTCAGGTTGAGTCATGGCGATCTCCGCTGAAAGGCAACGTAAGGGTTCAGCATGCACCGCAGGGTGCGGCACTGTCGGACGTTGCGGCTGAATAGCAACGCAACAGGATGTTTTTACTCTAACCGATGTTTGGAAAAAACCCAAGGAGCGCGGCAATCAGGCGCGAGAAAAACGCCGTGGCACGGCACGGCTCAGGATGAACAGAAGGGCGGCGGCAACGACAATGGACGGCCCTGCCGGGGTGTCCCACTGCAGGGATGCGGCCAGCCCGCCGCCGACCGCCAGGCAGCCGACCAGGCTTGCCGCCGCGGCCATGGTTTCGGGGGTGCGGGTCAGGCGACGTGCCGTGGCGGCTGGAATGATGAGCAGGGCAGTGACCAGAATGACGCCGACGATTTTCATCATCACCGCCACCACCAGAGCCAGCAGTGCGGTGTAGAGCCACTGCACGAAACCCACCCGGACCCCATCCACCCGAGCCAGATCTTCATGCACGGTGAGGGCCAGCAGCGGTCTCCAGATAGCGGCCAGCGCCGTAATGGCGAGGAGTCCGCCGCTGAAAATCCAGGCCAGATCGGTGCGGTTGACGGCCAGGATATCGCCGAACAGATAGGCCATGAGATCCACCCGCACATCCTGCATAAAGGCCAGGGCGACAAGCCCCAGAGCCAGAGAGCCGTGGGAGAGGATGCCGAGCAGGGTGTCGCTCGCCAGCTCGCGCTGGCGTTGCAATGCAAACAGCAGCAGGGCCAGCAACTGACAGACGGCGATCACCGCCAGGGTCGGATCCAGGTTCAGCAGAAGTCCCAGGGCGATGCCGAGCAGGGCGCTGTGCGCCAGGGTGTCACCGAAATAGGCCAGGCGCCGCCACACCATGAAGACACCGAAGGGCCCGGATACCGCAGCGACGCCGAGGCCGCCGAACAGGGCGCGCAGAAGAAAGTCGTCGAAAATCATTGTGCTTTCTCCTGATGATGACGGTGCTTGCGGTCATGGCTGTAGATGGCGAGGCTGTCGGCGCGCGCCCCGAAAAGCTCGATGAAAGCGCTGTTGCGCGCGATGGCTTCGGGAGTGCCGCTACAGCAGATATGGCGGTTGAGGCATACCACCCGGTCGGTGGCGCCCATAACCAGATGCAGGTCGTGGGAGACGAGGAGGATGGCGCACCCGAGGCGCCGCCGCAGGGTGCCGAGGTACTCATAGAAATCCTGCTGGCCATGCACATCGATGCCCTGGGTCGGTTCATCGAGCACCAGCAATTGCGGCCGGTTGAGCTGTGCCCGCACCAGCAGCACGCGCTGTAACTCGCCGCCGGAGAGTTTCTGCAAAGGGCGCTCGGCAAGATGCCCGAGTCCGGCGTTGGCAAGCTCTCGCAGAGGTTTAAGGCCGGCCGTGGGTGCCAGGTTGAGAAAGCGGAGCACGCTCAGGGGAAAGGTTTCGTCCAGGTGCAGGCGCTGCGGCACATAGCCCAGACGCAGGCCGGGCTGGCGCCAGACCTCGCCGCTGTCCGGCTTAAGCAGGTTCAGGGCGATGCGCAGCAGGGTGGTTTTGCCCGCACCGTTGGGGCCGACGATGGTAATGATTTCATCGGCGGTAACGTTGAGATCGACCGCTTTGAGGATTTCACGATCCCCGAGACGCACGCTGACGGCAGACACACGCAGCAACGTTTGGCTTTCAGCGCTTGTCATCGTTTAGTCCCGGCACTGGGGACAGAGGCCGAGGATTTCCACTGTCTGCAGACGCGGGGCGAAACCCGAAGCGCTGCTGCCGCGGGCGATGGCGGCGCTGATGTCGGCGTCATCGAGTTCGACCAGATTCTGGCACTGTTCACAGATCAGAAACTGGCCGCTGTGATCTTCTCCGGGGCGTGCGCAGCCGACGAAGGCGTTGAGGGAGGAAACGCGGTGGATAAGGCCCTGCTCCAGAAGAAAGTCCAGGGCGCGGTAGACCGTCGGCGGGGCCGCGGAGCCATTCTCCTGCAAGCGCGCCAGCAAAGCGTAGGCGCCCACCGGCTTGTGGTTGCTCCAGACCAGTTCGAGAACCCGGCGCCGCAATTCGGTCAGGCGCACCCCGCGGGCGCGGCAGATGGTTTCGGCGGTATCGAGGGCGGTGGCCACGCAGGTTGCATGGTCATGGTCCTGGCTGGGAAACAGATGATCCGGGGCAGGTCGCAAAGCGGTTTTCTCCTGTTTTTTGATTTGAAAATGTTATAACCTAACATATTCTGCGGGGCAAGGGCTTTTGTCCTTTGTCCTTGGTTGTCCAAATTTGTCCGTGCCGGTTGGAGGTTTTTTTATGTTCTTCAAAGTGATTTTTTCTGTATTCGCCCTTTTGTTGTCCTCAACGGCCTGGGCGCAGCCCAAGGTGGTCGTGAGCGTCAAGCCGGTGCATTCTCTGGTGGCGGGGGTGCTGGACGGCATCGGCGAGGCTGAACTGTTGCTGTCCGGCGGCGAGTCGCCGCACAGCTATGCGTTGCGCCCTTCCCAGGCGCGTGCTTTGGCCGCGGCGGATCTGGTGTTCTGGGTCGGCCCCGACCTGGAGACTTTTCTGACGCGGGCCCTGCGTTCCTTGAGCGCCGATGCGCGCGTTGTACGTCTGTCTGAGGCCCCGGGGCTCGAACTTCTGCCGATGCGCAGTGGCGGAGTATGGGACGCGCATGACCACGACCACGGGCACGGGCACGGCCATGGACACGAACATGCCTCTGACAGTCATGGCCATGCGAAAAAACATCAGCAGGAGGGCGGCTCTGATCCTCACCTGTGGCTTGATCCAGGCAATGCCCAAGCCATTGTGGCGATTGCCCTGGCCGAGTTGCAGAAGCTGTTTCCCGAGCAGCGCGAACGCTTGGCCGCCAATGCCGCGCAATTGACGGAGCGCCTTGCGGTCCTGGATGCCGAACTCGGGCGGCAGCTGGCGCCGGTGCGCGAAATGCCTTTTGTCGTGTTTCACGATGCCTACCAGTATCTGGAGCAGCGCTATGGACTCAACTCGGTCGGCTCCATCAGCCTCAACCCCGAGCGCACGCCCGGCGCACAGCGGGTGCGCGAGGTGCAGCGCCTGATCCGGGAGCGCGGCGCGCGCTGCGTGTTTGCCGAGCCCCAGTTCACCCCGCGTCTGGTGGACACGGTGATGCAGGGCAGCGGCGCACGCCTGGGCGTGCTCGATCCGCTGGGGGCCGAATTGGTGCAAGGGCCTGATGCCTATTTCGCACTCATGACAGCCTTGGGCGAGAATTTACGCGCCTGCCTGGACCCGGACGGCCCGTGAGCGAACTGCGTGAAGAGGTGGCGGCCTACGGCCGCCACCTGGCACACTATGACCGCTGGTTTGAGCGCTGCTTGCAGCGCTTTTCCCAGCGCATCCGCTGCGCGGCTGGTTGTTCGGCCTGCTGCCGGGCGCTGTTCGATATCAGTCTGCTCGATGCCGCCCTGCTGCAGGAGGGGTTGCGGCGCTTGCCGGCGAAGGTGCAGACACAGGTTGCTGAGCGCGCCTGGGCGATCATCGCTCGTCTCCAACAGCGCTGGCCGGGGTTCGACCATCCCTTCACTCTCAATCATCTTCCTGAAGACCAGTGGGAGGTGCCCGAGGAGGACGACACGCCCTGCCCGCTGCTCGACGCACAGGGGCGCTGTCTGGTTTACGCATATCGCCCGGCCACCTGCCGGCTGCATGGGCTGCCCAATATCGATGAAGGCGGAGAGGTTTTTCAGGCGCAGAGTTGCAGCCATAATTTCCCAGGGGAAGACGCGCTGGAAATCCTGGAGCTGCGCGCGGATTTTCGCACGGTCTTCAGGGAAGAAGCGCATCTTTACCGGCGCTTTGCCGAGAAGGTCTGGGGATCGCCCGAGGTGCAGGCCGACACATTCATCGCCGCTGTGCCCTTTATTGATTTCACCGTGCTTGGCGCGCGCAAAAGACATGATAAATTATAGGAGAATCCTGCATCGCCGGAGATTTTCCCATGTCCTTTTCCCTGCCGACCTATCATCCCCCGGATTTCACCACGGCAAAACTGGCCGCCGCGCCCCTGACGCGCTTCGCGCGGGTTCAACGCGACGGCGTGGCGCCGCCGGATTATCACGCCACTTCGATTTTCCCCGAATACCTGCATCTGGCTCCCGGTGACTGGCGCCTGCTGACCGATTCGCGCATGGACTGCGTGGTGCGCCGGGGAGAAAAGGGTGCCCTGGAGGTGGTTGAATTTCGCCGCTTGCGGTGCGGTGACCGGGTCGCCCTCGGGCGGCACGAGGATGGCAGCGACGGCATCTATGTGCATACCAGCGGTTTTCGCTTTGCCGAGCAGCGCCCCGAAAAATTCGCCTTTCGTACCCTGACCACCCGTGAATCCTCCTTTTCCTTTGATTACGATGAGCTTTCCACGCTGCTCGAACATGAGCGGGAGGCGGGTTTTGTTCTCTGGGTGCTGGGGCCGGCCCTGGCCTTTGATCGCGATGCCCGCGCGGCCTTTGTGCGCCTGGTGCGCAACGGCTACGTTCAGGGTTTGCTGGCCGGCAACGCCCTGCCCACCCACGATCTCGAAGCGGCCCTCTATGGCACCGCCCTGGGCCGGGAGATCTACCGCAAGCGCCCGGTGGCGGGAGGCCATTACAAGCATCTCGATGCCCTCAACACCCTGCGCGAGTTGGGCTCCATCGAGGCCGCCGTGAAGCGGGGCCTGGTCGGCGAGGGCATCGTTCACGCCCTGGTTGAGAAAGAGATCCCCTATGTTTTCGCCGGCTCCATCCGCGACGACGGGCCGCTGCCCGAAGTCGTCGCCGACGCCTATGCCGCCCAGGATACCATGCGCGCCCTGGCACGCCGCGCCACCACCGTCATCTGCCTGGCGACGCAGCTGCACACCATCGCGACGGGCAACATGGCGCCGAGCTATAAGGTCCTGGCGGATGGGGCGGTGCGTCCGGTGTTTTTTTACAGCGTCGATATGTCGGAATTCGCCGCGCAGAAACTCATCAATCGCGGCTCGCTCACCACCCGCGCGATTCTGACCAATGTTCAGGATTTTGTCGTGACACTGGAGCGGGGACTCAAGGCGCGGGATCAGGGGCCGGGGTCCTAAGGGACGTTAAAGACTCATTCCGGGAAAAATTCGGTGCCGGCCTCGCCTGCCACCGCGGCTTCAATGTCCTCGACGGCGCAGATCAGGGCGCGGCGTCCTCCGTCTGCGAGAAAGCGCAGGCATGCCTGAACCTTCGGGGCCATTGAACCTGGGGCGAACTGTCCGTCTTCCTGGTGCCTGCCTGCCTCAGTCACGCTCAGGTGGCGCACGAAGCGTTGTTGCGGCGTACCGAAATTCAGCGCCACGCCGGGGACGTCGCTGGCAATAATGAACAACTCGACCCCCACCTCCCGCGCCAGCCGCGCGCTGGCCAAATCCTTGTCGATGACCGCCTCCACTCCGTGAAACCCCCGTCCTTCGCGCACCACCGGTATCCCGCCGCCCCCGCAGCAGATGACGACAAAGCCCTGCTTCGTGAGCAGGCGGATTTCGCGTTTCTCGACGACGCTCCGGGGCTCGGGCGAGGCCACCACCCGCCGCCAGCCCTGGGGCGTTTCCACCAGCGGGAATTCGGCCTGGGGGCGCTTTTTATAAAAAGGGCCGATGGGTTTGGTGGGATGCTGAAAAGCCGGATCTTCGGCGTCAACGACCACATAACTGATGAGACTCAACATCGGTGGCGGATCATTCACGCCCTCCGCGGCGAAAGCAGCATCAAGGGACGATTCGATCATGTAGCCGATCTGGCCCTGGGTCTGGGCGACGAGGATTTCCAGGGGCAGTTGCGGTACTTCGCGGCAGCTTTCCTGCTGCAGGAGCAGATTGCCCACCTGCGGGCCGTTGCCGTGGGTGATGACAAGGCGATGGCTGGTTGTCAGCCTTGCCAGTTGGCGCGCCGGCCGCTCCAGATTGGCGAACTGCTGGGTAATTGTGCCTTCTTCATTGGCGCGTACCAAGGCGTTGCCGCCCAGAGCGACGAGCAGCAGGGGTAAATCGGCTCTGGCGTTCATAGGCTTCTCCCGCGTTCCTCGCACAGCGCCTGCAGTCGCGGCCGCAGCACTTGCGCCAGGGTGGGACTGCCCCCGTCGGCATAGCCATAACGCACGCGCAGGCTGGGATGCTTGATAGTGAGAAGGCGCGACAGGTCACTGGGCGTGGCAAACAGCACCAGATCACAGGGCACGGCATTGATGCTGGCCTGCAGATCGGCCATTTGTTCGGCTCCGTAGCCCATGGCCGGCAGTACGTTTTCGAGATGAGGATAATCCTGATAAACCTGTGCCGACGCGCCCTGCGCATAGGGACGCGGGTCGAGAATCTGTGCCGCGCCTTCGCGTCGGGCGGCCAGGGTCGCGGCGCCGAAGGCCATGCCCCCGTGGGTGAGGCTGGGGCCGTCCTCTACCACCAGTACCCGTTTGCCGCGAATAGCCTCGGGTTGTTCCATGAGCAGCTCTGAGCGGCCGAGAATCACCTCGGCGTGGGGGCGCAGCTGAGCGATGCTGCGCCGCACAGCGGCAATGTCCTCGGGCATTGCGGAATCGCTTTTGGCGATGATCGCGATGTCGGCGCTCAGCAGATTGCTTTCTCCGGGAAAATACAGGCGTTCATGGCCTGGGCGGTGAGGGTCGAGAAGCACGATGTGTACATCCGGATGAAAGAAAGGCAGATCGTTGTTGCCGCCGTCCCAGATGAGTATATCGGCCTCGGCCTGCGCCTGCCGCAGAATTTCCTGATAGTCGACGCCCGCATAGACGATCTGTTTTTCATCGAGCAGCGGCTCGTATTCCTCGCGTTCTTCGATGGTGCATTGATGGCGATCCAGGTCCTCGTAAGAGGCGAAGCGCTGTACGGCCTGGCGGGCAAGATCACCGTAGGGCATGGGGTGGCGCACCACCACAGGGTGCAGGTTGAGTTCTCCGGCCAACTCACAGAGCTTGCGCGTAACCGATGATTTGCCGCAGCCGGTGCGGACCGCGCCCACCGAAATGACCGGCCGCGTTGCCACAAGCTGAGTGCGGCGCGGACCGAGCAGCACAAAATCGGCGCCGCGCGCCAGAACCAGGGACGCCAGGTGCATGACCTCCATGTGGGGCACGTCACTGTAGGCGAACACCACTTCGTCGACGGGCTGTTTTTGCAGCAGGGCGTCGAGGGCGCGCTCTTCAAGAATGGCAATGCCGTCGGGGTACAGAGGTCCGGCCAGGGCCGACGGGTAGCGGCGCCCGGCGATGTCGGGAATCTGGGCGGCCGTGAAGGCCAGCACCCGGTAGTTCGGGTCGTTGCGAAAGACGACGTTGAAATTGTGAAAATCCCGTCCCGCTGCGCCCAGGATAACCACGGATCGCGACATGGTTCGCTCCTTTACTCTTTGTCACTGTTACGCTGCGGCGTCCGACAGCGCCGCAGCGTAACAGTTGCCGTTCTTTTTTAATATTTTAGCGCACTTGCGTGGGGCGACAAGCCGACGGCGGCGAAAATGCTGGCGGGAAAGGGGGGGGCTGCTGCTACAATAGCTGCCTGGTGTTCGGATTTCTGCTCGTGGAGGTTTTATGGCGCGTGAAAAAAAAGAGGACGGCGGAATTCTCAAGGGGATTTTCGCCGGCTATCTCATATTGGTTCTGCATGCTCTGCTGATGCTGGTGGTGGCCCTGCTGGTGGTGTTTCTGCGCGGCGTGGTGGAGTACATGCTGTGGATTTTTCTCGGCGGGGTGGCGCTCATCGGTCTGTCAGCCTATTTGTTTTACCGCCGCATAAAAAAAGGTGCTCTCAATATCGGTGGTGCGCTCAACGATCCCTCTCTGCGTGATCGGCCCCTGGAGATCAGCTTTCTCGGCGGGTTGGCTTCGGTGCGTTTCGGTCGACCGGGACAATTCAGCGAAGGCGACCAGCCCCGCGCCATCGAAAGCAGGCTCGTCGAAGAGGCGCCACGTCTGGAAGACCCCGAAGCCATGCGCCGGCGCGAACTGGCGCGGCTGGTGCTGATGCTGGAAAGGGAACTGATTACCCAGGAAGAGTACGACAAGCTTAAGCAGGATCTGCTGAAGAATTAGGGCTCGGGAAGAGCCGAAGGAACCCCCTCTGTTCCCCCCAAACTATGTCGCCTTAGTGCCGTCGGTCGCGGAAGGTGCGGCTGAAGGTCTTTTCCTGTTCGGGGTTGCCGATGAGAATCAGCCCCATGCCCTGCTCAAGGATCGTCTCCGGCGGCGGTACCACCAGGGGCGGTTGACCGTCGGCGCGTTCCAGAGCGACGATGGAGCAACCGCTGAGGGGGCGGATGCGTGAGTCGTTGATGCTCTTGCCGACCAGCGTGGGCGGCAGGCTTCGGCGAAAAACGTTGATGCCCTCGGTGAGAAAAATCGATTCCTTGCCTTCCAGGATATTGCTCAGAATGTTGGCGCCCACCGAGGCGTTGGAGACCACGAAGTCCGCGCCCGCGGCGTAGAGTTGATCGACGTTCTCCTCTTGATTGGCGCGTGCGACGATGCGAATGTCGGGGTTGATGTGGCGGCTGGCCAGGGTGAGAAAGATGTTGGTGCTGTCGTCATTGGTGGTGACAATAAGGCCCTTGGCGGACTCGATGCCCGAATCGTTCAGCACTTTGGAACTGGTGGCGTCGCCGATCACCGCCACATGGTCCAGGCAGTCGACATTGGCCTCGCGGTCGATGAGGATAAAGGGCACTGCGCGCTGTTCGAGAAAACCGGCCGCTGCGCAACCGATGCGGCCATGCCCGAGAATCAGGATCCTGTCCTCGGCTTCCTCTTCGCCGGTGATCTGCTCCAGGGCCTGCAACTGCTCGCGCGTGCCGGCCAGTACCATGAGGGCCTTGGGGGACAGATGCGTGTCGGCGTGCGGTGTGGTGAAATGCCCCCGCTCCCAGAGGCCGATTACCGCCAAACCGGTACTCTGGCGGATTTTTGCATCGGACAGGGACTGCCCGGAAAAGGGTGTGGCCTGCACGGGGATTTCGGCGATTTGCAGGGCGCCGAAGGAATCGATGATATGGGCCTGAGCGCCGCGGGTCGTTGCGCGGCTGGCCAAGTAATGACCGAGGATGCGTTTGAGGGGAATGGCCTGATCGGCACCGGCCAGGCGCAAAAGATCCCTGTTGTCCGGCTCGCTTACCAACGTGGCGATGGGTGTGGTGCACATCGCGTGGGCGGTTAGGCACAGGTTGGTGTTTTCGGGGTCGCTGAGATTCGCGATGATGTGTCTGGCATTTTCCACCCGCGCGCCGCGCAGGGACTTCGCGTCGGTGGGCGTGCCGAAGACGACCCGGAAGCCCTCTTCCTCAAGGCGCACGGCCTGGTCATGGCTGGGGGAAACGATCACGAAGGGGATGTGTCGGTTTTGCAGGTTGCGCGACAGGGCGCGTGTGACAGAATCAAACCCGAAAATGAGAACATGGCCCGCGGTGTCTTCCGGCAATTCCAAGGTGGCGCGGTAGCGCAGGCGCTGTTCGATCCAGGGAGCGAGAAACAGACTGATCATGCCGAATGGCAGCAGAATCAGCATGAAAACCACCCCCGATAGCGTCACGATGGCGGAAAACAGAAATCCCGGATCGCTGCTGAAGGTGATGTCGCCGTAGCCCAAGGTGGACATGGCGGTTATCGTCCAGTATATGCCCGTGATGAAAGAATATTCACGTCCCTCCAATTCCCACATGAGAACCCGGAACAGCCAGGCGTACATTATCACCAGACCCGCCAGGAACGAGCAGTAGAGAGTGAGAAGTTTGATGTTCTTGCGCGCCTGGCCGCGAAAAAAGTAGGCCAACTCCGCCGCGATGGCTTTCATAGGGATCCAGTCCGAAGGGAAGGTTACGGCATTGCCTCTTCGTTCAAAGGGGCCAACCAGGATTGACGTTCTTTTACCCTAGTTGCGCCATGGCAGGCAAGGGACAATGCACGATGATTTTTCATTATAGACGCAGTTGGCCGCGTGCGGCAGTGCCGATCGCGACGTAGAATCATTAAGCCCCATAAAAAATGCAGACAGGCTGTATGGGCCGTCTGCATTTTTTATGGAATTTCACTCCGAGGTTCGCTCAGGCCGAACGCTGATAAGCTTCCTGAAAATAATCACGCAAGGTGCCCACGTGCTTCTCATCCTCGCGGGCCAGTCGCTGGAAACGCTCTTTGAGCTTGGGGTCGCTGAATTCCAGGGCCGATCCGACATGTACCTGCATGAAGTCCTCCTCCAATTCGATGGCGCGCAGCAGCGCCTCTTTTTCCGACGGAGGCGAGGTTTCGATGTCCTGCAGCAGGCTCTGGGCTTTGAGCAGCATCAGGTCGAGCTTGGCTTTGGGGATCCTGACCCCTGAGAAATTTTCCTCGAAAGGCAGTAACCTTGCGAAACGGATCTGGTTGACATGATCAGCTTCGTCCTTGGCCATTTTCAAGAGCATTTCCTTGAGCCGTTCATTCGCTTTAACCGCATTGGCCATGCGGCGGTAGATAAGGCTCATGGTGCTTTCAATTTCGGCACAGGTGTCAAAAAACTCGTCCATGAACAGCTCCCGACAGTAGGTGAGATAGGAAAATTCTGATTACAACTGATTCAGCCTGCATCCCAGGCCGCGGCGGCATCGCTTGCGGTGAAAACTCGCCTGCGGCTCAGACGCTTGCCGCGGCACTCAACCGCCAGATCCTGCGGAGGGATTAGCGTTGTAGCTGAACCGTTGAAAAATTAAAGGCATTTTATCTCACTTGGTGGGCGCCGGGCAAGACATTTCCATTGAATTTTTCAGATCGCTGCGTGGTCGGGTTTGGCGACACCCAAAGACTTCAACTCAGTGCCGGGCCAAGATAAGCGCGGGCGCGTTCGCCGAAATCGCTGGGGCTGCCCTCAAATTCCACGGCCGGTTGGCTCTCCTCGCCGTTGATGAAGCCGAAGCGGCTGATGCAGCGCCAGTTCTTGCCGTAAAGCAGCTCGTGGCCGGGAAGTTCGCGCCAGCTCTCGGGCCGCCGACCGGACAGGGCCGCCGCGGCATCCCCGGCGAAATCCGTCGACCCGCTGCCGTCGACGTCGATGTAGACCCGCTCATCGGGTAGTTTGACCGCCAACTCGCCCAGGTTGTTCTCATAAAGTTCCGCATTGATGTTGAAGCTGACTTTGTCTTGCATGAGTAACACCCTTTCCCCTGGATTTTTGTAACTGTTCACCCTGGCCGGGGAGGGGCTCGCGACATCCCTGCCGAAGGCCGCATGAACCCTTCCCTGGGGCTTGTCCGGCGCCATGGATGCCGCGAGCCCCTATTCTGAATAGCAACCGATTTTTGTACCTGTTCAGCACTCAACCGCCACGGGCTGCGGCGCGCCTGGGGATTGCAACTGAATCGTTACGGATTTCTTTTCGACTTCAGCCACAGGAAAATTATAGCCGATAAGCTGGAGAAGTCAGGGGTGTGCGACGCGCAGATTAACGGTGGTGGAAAGCATGCGGCGCGGCGGGCCCTTCGCCGGTGCCGTGAAGGTTGCCCCCGACGGCAGGCGAAAGACGCGCCTGGCTGGAGCCGGGGTCGCTTGGTGCGTGGGAGCGATGAGGGTCACTTCGACAGCACGTATGTCTTTGAATTCCCGGGCGTGGGGAGCGGCAGAGCGGCGTCCGTCCGCGAGAATATAGGAGAATTCCAGAAAATCGATGTCCGCGGCCAGAATCCGGGCAAAAGAGCCGTCGTTGCGCACCAGGTTGCCGGCGGAGAAGATGTAGGTCAGCCTGGGGTCAAGGGTTTCCGCCATTTCGCCGGGGGGATTGACCCGAAAGGTTAGATGGGTCGCGTCGGCACTGATGAGTCCGCTTGTCGCGGGGGCATGGGCAAGACTTGTGGACAGCGTGCGCAAGTCGCCGGCTAGCTGCTGCAAGGCCTGGCGCTGGGTTGAGAAGCTCTCTTCCCGCTGCGGCGTGTCAGGACGGGGTGCGGAATCCGGCGAGGAAAACAGCAGGGCGCTCCCGACCAGTGCGCCGATCAGGGACAGAAGCACAAGCAGATTGCGGACGGTTATCCCCTTTTGGTTGAAAAGCGGACGAAACATTTTGCGCTCCGGAGAAGTGAGTCTCCGCAACAGCAGAGCAATATCCGAGCCAGGTTCGGCGGAAATCGTTGCCGGTCGGGCTTTTCAGGGCAGCAGCTCCCGCCAGGCGCGCAGCGAGGTGGGTCTGGCGGGGAGGGTCGGGCTGAGTGCGCGCAGGGACGTATCTCCGCTGGATGACAGCAGGGTGCCGGGCTGTCCATGACTGCCGAAACGCCATAGCAGCCCGCCTGGCGTGCCGGAGCCGAGTCGTTCGTAGCGTCGCCCCGCGGGCAAGTCTCCGCTCTTGCCATGCCTCAGTACGGTCCGTCTGCCATGGCGCGCCTGTATGCCGCTGTCGTGAGAGACGGCGTAGAGTCGCGCCTCTTCGGCGCCGAACCCACAGGGGCCCGCGGTGGGCGTGAAGGAAGTGAAAAAGACCACCCCCGCCACCACCAGCGGCGTGGCCGTGATGCGCTCGGCCGGATTTCCCGCCGGAGGATCCAGCAAAAAGTACCAGCCCTGTTCCCTGAGTTTTTCTTTTTCCTCTGCCTTCAGCCAGTGCACGGCGTTCTCATGGGCCAGGCCGGTGACATCGGTCAACTCGGCCGGGGTCTGAGGAGCAAACGGCGTCTGGCCGAAGGGGTGCGCGGGATGATCCTTGCGGCGACGCTCGATGAGCCCGTAGAAAGCGTTGCGGTGGCTGTCGTCATGCTCCGCGTCGATGAGATAGCGGCCGGTGCCGAAATAGACGCGCAGATCGCCGCGGCCATCAAAGGCCAGGGTCGGACGCCCGCTGATGGCCCGGCCGCCGGTGTCGAAACGGGCCGTGGCGCGCCAGGCACGAATTTGCGCGTCGTAGAAAAACTTCCAGAGAAGGCCTTCGCTGTCACCGGCATAGATCAGGTCGAGATAGCCGTCGCCGCTGCTGTCGATGGCCACCGGATCGGACAGGGTGTAGTAGGGGTTCGCTTCGCCTTTGACGCCGGCATGCAGGGTGCGCGCGCCGCCGGGACCCAGGGGCAGGGCCGTGGCGTCGCTCAGGGCCAGGGCGCGCAGGCCGCCGCGCTGGTCATCTTCACGCACGCCGCTGGTGAACAGGGCGGCCCAGCGTTTGGTCGGGAGAATCGGGCCGATGACCGGGCGCGTCGAAGCCCGAGCGCCGGAGAAAGGGTGGGCTTCCCACAGCAGAGCGACACCCTGGGGCGTGGGTTTGGTAATATCCAGAGCAAAATAGCCGGGACCGCCCAGGCCGCTGCCGCCGATGAGCACGGTTTTCCAGGCGTTTTCCCCGAAGCCCCAGGCGCTGTCCCGGGCATCGGCGGCCATGGGCGCCAGATCGACCAGATAGCGGTGGCCGCTCTCCGGGGTATTTCCCAGGCGCTGCTGAACACTGGCGGGAAGATAGGCCCAGGCCTCGCTGCCGGCAGGGGTGTTCGGGCCGCCGAAGGCGTAGAAGGCATGCAGCATGCCGTTGTTGGCTCCGGCATAGATCAGGGTCGGACGTCTCTGGTGCCGGTGGCGAAAGGCCGCATAATCCTCTGCGCGATGATGGGCTTGAGGCGCGCCCACGACCAGGGGGGCGGAATGGATGATGGTGCCCAGGGGCAGCGCGCGAATTGCATTGATGGTGTTCGCCGTTGCGGTCGCGTCCAGGCCCCAGAGTTGCTCAAAATAACTCAGGGTTTGCCCTGCCGCGCGCAGGGGCAGCAGGCGGTGGGCGGTGTCGTCGCCGGGGGTAAGAATGTGGCGCGTCGCGGGCACCCTGGCGTCCAGCAGGGCTGCGGCCGACCACAGAGGGCTGTGGTCGGGGGGCAGGGGGTCGGGAACGGGCAGACGGAAGGCTTCGAGATCGCCGCGTGCCTGCGCGGGAGCAAAGCGCGTGCGCAGCAGCAAGTCGGGTCCGTCAGGTGCGTTGCTGATAGCAGTCGGGCCGGCGCCCGCGATCCAGGATGGCGGAAAGTCCGTGGATAGTTCGTCAACGGCAGTAACCTGGTGCTCGCAGTCTTGCTGCAAGGCGCGTTTGGCCGAGGGCGGAAATTGCGGGACCCCGAACAATTCCACTCCGGACGCCGGGAATGGGGCGCACATCAGGAACTGAAGCAGGAGCGCCAAGGTCGGCAGTGGGCGCGCCATCTCAGTACCCATCGCCGTGGATGATGCGACCGGCGCTGACTTCGATGAGCGACTGCGCCTGCAAGGGTCCGTAACCGCGCGCGTGGATGCTGTAGTCGATGCGCCGGAAGTCGGTGCTGTACAGGGGCGGCTGACTGGTACCGAGATAGTGGATGGACACGGCGAAGCTGCTCTGCCCGTCGGCGGCGTCCAGGTTTTGGGGCGCACCGGCCGCGGCGCTGGAAAAAGCCTCTGCCCAGCCGCTCGGCGCGCTCAGGCTGCCCAGGTCTTCCCTGATCGCCCCGGGCTGGCTTTCCAGCCAGAACAGCCCGTACTGCCAGCCGCTCTCGGCTTGATAAAAGGCCAGGTCGCGAACCGTTTCATTGCGCGTGATGCAGGTCTCGACCAGGGCTGCCGAGGTGACCGCCATGCCCAGCAGGGTGAGTAGGGCCAAGACCATGAGAGTGATCAGCAGGGCCGCGCCGTTCTGCTTGCGAAGGTTGGTTTTCAGGTGCATGTTCTCCTCCTGCAATAACCGAGGTAATTCTCTGCTTTGCGTTCATCGCACCTCTGCGGGAAGCCCGTTCTATCAGAACCCCGCTGCGCGAATGAATTCCAGGGTGGTGCTCTGCTTGCCGCCCTGTGCCTGCCAGAGGGCCAGGATCCGCACCGTCTTGAGACCGGGAACCGGATCGTCTTCGGCGATATTCCAGAACACCCGGATTCTTGCGATGCCGGGTGGTTCCCAAACGTGATCGGCCGGTGCATCTTCGTCGTCGCGGTCATCGAGTCCGGCGCGGCCGTTGCCGTTGACGTCCTGTAAATCGTCATGGTCGTAGGGCAACGCCAGCAGGTGTTCGGCAAGGCTTTTGGCCGCGGCCCGTCCCTGGGTGCGCAGCTCCGCCGCGCCGGCGGCACGAAGCCCCGTGCCTTGCAAAGTGGCGACGGCCAGCAGCCCAACGGCAAACAGACTCAGGGCGATGAGTACTTCGAGTAAGGTAAATCCTTGTCGAGATTTGATGGGTATCATGGTCCCATATTGCGCAAATATACGGTTTCGCTCAGCAAACGGCGGCGCTCCTGGCCGCGCAAGATGAAGACCGTTGTCAGGCTGACGTCGATGCGCCGGATTTCTCCGGGAGATGCAACCTCGCCGCTGATGGGATCAGGCGCGCGTTCCTCCAGATTGCCGTCCTCATCGCTGACAAAGTAGCGAAAGCTGATCCCGGCAAGGTTGTCGGCGAGGGGCTGGTGATAACCCATTCCGGGCCGGTCGACGGCCCTCTGCCCACTGCCCGAGCAACTGCCGCCGCCACTTCTGCCGCTGTGCATGCCCAGGGTGTCGCCGCCGTATAGGCAGAAGGCGATATGCTCACCTGGAGCCGTCAGTTGTCCGTCCGGCGTGCCGGCATGGGGTCCAGAGCCTACGCCGCCCAGGTCGCGGGTGATGTAGAGGTAATCGGTGCGGGCACTGACAATGCCGGCACCGGCCCGTTCGGTAGGGTCAAAACCGGCGCTGCGCAGATGGCTGGTGAGAACGGCCATGGCTGCGCGCAACCTGCTCTGGTCCTCCATGAGTCGCACGTTGGCCGAGTAAGCGTCCTGGTGACTGCGATACAGCGCGAAGATCGCGCTTGCCGCCAACCCCGTCAGGGCCAGGGCCAACATCACTTCGATGAGGGTAAAGCCGCGCGGACGAAACCGGAATCTGCTCCTTCGTTTTGGGCTGTTCATGGATTCAGACGCACGGCGCCATAGAGAGTCATGGTCAATCTGTGAACCGAGCCATTATGGGGGCTGCGCAAGGACAGGGTGCCGCTGCCGTGAGTCGGCATCCCACGGAAGTCAAACCCGGCGCGCGCCGATCCCTGGGCAAAGCCGACCCCTTCGAGGTGCAAGGCTCGAAGGGGCGTAAATGCCTGGATTTCGCGCAACTGCCCGGCGCTGTCCGTGGCCAGAATACGGTAGCCGCCGCGCGTTTGAGCCGGGGGCTCCTCGGCCGGGGTAAATTCGAGGAAGGCGCGCCCGTTGCTGCGCGCTGCCTCGGAGCGCGCCTGTTGAAAGGCGGCCAGCAGGGCGCGCGCCTCGGCGTTTTCCTGCATGCGGATCTGCCAGTGGCGCAGATTGGGGAAGGAGAGAGCGGCGATCACTGAGAGGATTAGCAGAACAATGAGCGATTCCCACAGGGTAAAGCCCCGGGAATGCCCGGAAAGCATAGGCATGGCGGATTCCCCCCCAATCTTTCTAAATACAGGACGGCAGATGCCGTAAACAATTGCATAAAACAGGCGCGAGTATGCCAAAAGTTGCCTGTCCGAGCAACAAAAAAATACAGAAATGCCAGCAATAACAGGTTTTTGTCTGATTTTAATCTTTTCGTTTTTTGGCTCTGCTCTGAGCCGCGCCGAAGGGTTTTAAACGCGTGCAGGTCTTGCGGCGGACGCTCAGGGGTGATAGACTCCGGCGCAACTTTTCGCAAGGAGTTCTCCATGAGCAAAAAAGAAGAAATCAAACCCGTCAAGATTCCTGGGCTCGGGTTGGGCATAGCGGCGCTTGCCGTTTTCGTCGCGGGCGGATTGGCCGTTTTCGGGGGACTCGTTCTGTGGGCCTTTTATCGCAATGATTTTATCCTTGGTTTGGGAACCGGCGAGGCCTTTGGTTATCTCGGCATCTGTGTCGGATTGCTGCTGAGCATTCTGGGCGTGCTACTTATGCGCCTGCTCCGGAATCGCGACCTGTCCTGAGGTTTTCTCCCCGCGCTCCCTGGTTCGGGGCGCGCGGTTGATCGCTGCGACGCAACCTCTCATTTTTTAACTCACCTTAGTATATCTCTTTCATACACCCCTCGCTTTTTTCAATTTATTACTTAAAAAACAAGGCATTACGCGACATCTTTGCGCGCCCCGTCTCCCCGGTCCTGCATGTGCCGCATAATTTTCCTATACCTTCACACGCAAATTTCTCCCTCGCACCGCTTCCTGCAAGTCTAAAAAATCCAATAAAAACAATTGTTTAATTTATATCCGCGATTTTTCTCAAAATTGGTACGGCTTATGCTCTATAGGAAGGTCAGATTGGATATGTAGGTAAGTAAGTGCATTGAGCAAAGGAGGCCAGCCGTGAAAATTCGGATTCTGATGACCCTGATCGTGTTGGTCGGCGCAACAAGTGCCTTTGCTGCTTCGGGCGGCGAACTTGAAGGTGCGAGCCTGGTCACAAAAATATTTTTCGGCTTCTTCGCGCTGATCGTCGCCACCCAGTTGATTCCGGGCTTGATTCTGCTCGGTTCTCTGCTCAAGGGGCTGTTCGGCAAGAGCGCCAGGCAAGCCAAGCTGAGTGGAGGATCCCAGGGGCGCCGTTCAGGCTGAATCAATCTTGGGTTCCACGCCAGGTGGGCGGTAAATGAAGGGAAAGGGGTGAAATCATGGGCGTGCTGCTGATTGCTGACAGAGATAAAGATGGGCGCAAACAGCTTGCGGATTTTTTTGATAATGCCGGCTACCAGGTTGTGGAGACCGACTCGGCGGCTCAGGTGCTTCTCGATACCTTCAAAAAAGAGGCCCAGGTGATACTGCTCAGCGGCGAATTCGATGAAATACCCGCGGCTGACCTGATTCCCATCATCAAAAAATGCAACCGCAACCTCACCATCATTCTGGTGTCCAACGAGGAGTCTTTGCCGCAGATTCGCAAGCTGCGCAGTGAGGGAATCTTTTATCACGCCCTCAAACCGGTCAATGCCGCTGATAAAGAAGAACTTAAACTGGCCGTGCAGTGCGCTTTCGCCAATGTGGGATCGGCATCGCGCCAGCATTAAACGAATACGCGTTTGGTTTATCCGTCCATCAACAACAAAAAGGAGGATGTCATGAAAGTCAAAAGTCTATTGGGAGCGTTGATTGTAGTACTGGCCGGCGCGGGACCGGCCTTGGCGGCAGCAGGAGCGCGCCAGGACAACAGCGGCCTCGTGGTGTGGGTATTTCTTGGTTTCTGCGCCCTGATCGTCGTCGCTCAATTGCTGCCCGCTCTGCTGATGATGCTGGGCGTGGTCAAGGCCGTGGCTCGCGACAAGGAGTTCACTCCGCAGAAAGTCCAGAACAAGTAACCGCGGGATACCAGGGGAGGACCCCGCGGATCGGAATGGCGCGGCATGTGGCCGTGCCCCGGCGCGCGGGCCAAACGGGGGAGGTTGCTATGAAACGGGGAGCGTGGTCGTTAGTCTGCATCGGGTTGTTTCTTGGAGCATTGACTCTTGCCGCGGCGGTGCCCGGGGTCATGGACGGGTTCGCCGGCATCGTCATCAGCATCTTTCTGCTCTACTGCGCCATCATCGTGGTGGCTCAATTGTTCTCGGCACTCTATGCCATGCGCTTGATGGTTGAGGACTCTCTTGATAAGAAGCGGGTTTCACGCCGCGTTGATCTGAACTGAAGCCGGATAATTAAATTGAATATCGAATAAGGAGATGAATCATGAAAACCTCGACAAAAAGCGTACTTTTTCTGTTCGCCGCGTACTTCGTAAGTTTTGTCGTTCTGGTCGTGCTTCCGACCGGAGGGGCATAATCCAATGTGCGGGATCTCTTCAGCGCGGCGCTGAACGAGAATTCCGGGAGATGAGGTGGGCAGTCTGCAGCCTGGGGTTGTCCTGGGTCGGCCCAGGGTTTATAGACAGGGAGGCAAAACCGTGAAAATCAAAGCGAAACACCTGGTTTTTCTATTTTTTATGTATTTTCTGGCATTTATTGCCCTGGTCGCGGTGCCGGGCGGTTGGGCCGCGGACACGGACCACTGCCTGATGTGTCATGGCGATGCCGGGATGGTGGGCGAGGCCCTGTATGTTGACGGGGATAAGTTCGCCGCCACTCGGCATGGCGACATGGGCTGCGTGGCATGCCACGAGGATGCCGGCTATGAGCATCCCGACGACGGCATGGCCTTGGCCGCGGTCAACTGCAACGACTGCCACTTCGACGTCGAGAAAGAATACAACGCCGGTATCCATGCTGGTCTGGCGAGCTGCAACGATTGCCACGAGCCCCACAGCGTACGTGGACCTACCGAAGTCAGTGGCTACGACATGAACCTGATGTGCATCGGTTGCCACTCGGTGTCGCGCATGGTCGACAGCCACAATCGCTGGCTGCCCCAGGCCGGACTGCATATCGAGGCGGTGCCCTGCATCACCTGCCATACCGATTCGGAAGAGGTGGTCATAACCTGGTACCTGGTCAAGCAGAAGCAGGCCTACGGCGATTTTGTCCTGATGAGCAACGAAGAGTTGCAGGAAGTTGCCGGTGAGCGCAGCATCACCGAACTCGTCGACCGCGACGGCGACGGCCATGTGAGCCTGGCAGAATTGCGTGCTTTCAACACCGCCCGGGAATTTCGCGGTCTGCACCTGGTGGGAATGATGACGCCCGAGCAGGTCAGCCATAACTTTCAGGTACTCGACAACCGCTGGGACTGCACCTTCTGTCACGCCTCCGGGCCCGAGGCGATGCAGGTGAGCTACCTCGCCTTTCCCCGCGGAGACGGCTCCTTCAAGAGGCTTGATGTGGAACGCGGCGCGGCTCTCGATGCCCTCTACGGAACGCCTAATTTCTACATGGTCGGTGCCACCCGCAACAAGACCATGGACATTCTTGGTGCCATGATCATCGCCGGCGGCCTGGTGCTGCCCGTCGGACACGGCACGATGCGCTTCTTTACCCGCAAAAATCGTCAGGGAGGACATTAAGGCCATGGCTCAGAGCAAATACATCTACCTGCAACCAACCCCCGTGCGCATCTGGCACTGGCTCAATGCCCTGGGATTCCTGGCCCTGATTCTTTCGGGCATCCAGATCCGCTTTCCGGAAATTAACATCTTCGGCAGCTATCGTGCCGCCATCGAACTGCACAACACCGCGGGCATCGTTGTTTCGGTCAGTTTCTGCCTGTGGCTGATTTACTACCTGGTGATCTCGCGCAAGTTGGTGGCTCTTTACGTGCCGACCCGCGACGATCTGCAGTACGGTCTTTTCCGCCAGGCCATGTTCTATTTCTTCAACTACTTTCGGGGCAAGCCCAATCCCCATCATGCAACGCCCGAGTCCAAGTTCAACCCCATGCAGAAGTCGGCCTATCTGGTCATCATGGCGGTGCTGGTGCCGCTGGTCATCGTCTCGGGCTTGCTGCTGCTCAACATCGGTCCCATGCGCCAACTGGTGATGGCCTTGGGCGGGGTGAAAATCGTGGTCGGCGTGCATTTTCTGCTGTCCTGCTGCCTGATCGCCTTTTTGTTCGTCCATGTGTATCTGGCCACCCTGGGGCAGACCGCGCTGGCTTATTTCAAGCCCATGTGGACCGGTTGGGAAAAAGTGGACAGCGATCATGCCGAAGAGGGCCACTGATCCCGGAAATCTCATTGTTCACTGAAACGCTGGGAGGCGGTCCGCAAGCAAAGCGGCCCGCCTCTCTTTTTTTTGGGGGGGGAAGTCGCGGGAACGCAAAATCGACCATTGACAGAAGTGGCGGCATGATATAATAATTTTAAACATTAAGCGATTTTACTTTTTATTTCTAACTTGGGAGCGCGACCGCGGGTTTCTATGGGCGCCAACAGCATCCGCAAACATATTCTTCTGCCCCTGACCTGCACCCTGCTTCTGCTGCTCGCCACCTTTCTATTCAGCATTTACCAGATAAAGCTCCAGGAGGTCGACGCGGCCCTCGATCAGTATTACGAGACGGCGCAGACCCTGTCCCTCGAGTTGCGCAATGAGCGTGCTGTGCAGATGAGCCTGGCCCTCGAACTGCTTGCCCGCGATCCGCATCTGCAGCACGTTATGGACAGCGGTGACCGCGAGAAACTGGATGAATACACCCGGGAGCTTTTCGAGGACGTTCTCAAACCCAACGGCATATCGCACCTCTATTTTCATTTTCCCGACCGGCGTGTTTTTCTGCGCAGCCACAAACCCGATTTTCACGGGGATCTCATCAACAGGTTCACCTTGCGCGAGGCCGCCGAGGAGGACCGCATGAGCAGCGGTGTCGAGTTGGGTCCTTTGGGCACCTTCACGCACCGGGTGGTGTTGCCCTGGCACGCGGCCGGCGATCGGATCGGTTTTATCGAGGCGGGCGAAGATGTCGATTTGTTCATGGGACGGCTGCGCGCGAGCCTCGGCATCGAATACGTTGTGGTCTTGGAAAAGCGCTTTCTTGATCGGGATCTTTGGGAGCAGGGCATGGCCTTGCGCGGTCGCAGCGGCGCATGGGAGCGCTTTGCCGACCACGTGGTCCTTGATCAATCCCTCGACAGGCTGCCGGAGGGCTTCGCCGAAGCTTTGGACTTCGATCACGCCGAGCATCTGCATCTGGCCTTCGAGATGGATTCTAACGGACGAACCCTGCGTGGACGTCTATTGCCCCTGAGCAACGCCGAAGGGATAGACGTCGGCGATGTGTTGCTGATGTTCGATGTCACCGACAGACTTGCCCTGTTCAATCGCTCCATGGTTGTCGGCGGTTTTCTGACCTTGGGTTTCGGCGGAATGCTCTTCGGCTTCTCTTACGTGATGCTCGGGCGCACTTCGCGGCAGTTGGAAGACGCTCAGAATCGCCTGATGGTGGAATTCGAGGCAACGCGTCAGGCCAACGATCTGCTCGAAGAAGAGATGGCTGAACGCCAGCGTATGGAAGAGGCTCTGCGCGAGGCGCGCGACGACCTGGAAGAAAAAGTTTCTCAGCGCACCGCCGAGTTGGAGTCGGCTCTGGCCGAGGCGCGCCAGGCGCGTGAGCGCATCGACGCGATCCTGCGCTCGGTGGGCGACGGGTTGTTGGTGGTCAGCGAAGCCGGCGAGGTCATTGTGGTCAACGAAGCGGCGCGCGCCATGTTTTCCCTGGGTGATGGCCCCCTCGCGGGCTGTTCCGTCGACGAATTGCTCAGGGGCAGCGCTCTGTTGCCGCACATCCGCAATGTTCTGGCCGCGAAAGATGGAGAACAGGCATTTGATGTGGAGATACTTGATGTCCAGGGCGCGCGGCGCATCATTGGGGCACGCACTTCGGCGATTCATGCCCAGAACGCAGGCCGCGACGGCATCCTGATCCTCTGTCAGGATGTGACCCAGGCGCGCATGATCGATCGCATGAAAAGCGAGTTTATCTCCACAGTGGCGCATGAGTTCCGCACGCCCCTGGCGACGGTACTCGGTTTTTCCGAATTGCTGCTGAGTCGCGATGATTTCAGCCCCGAGCAGCGTCAGGAGTTTTTGACCTATATTTTCGAAAAGGCCGACGCCCTCTCGGCCATCGTCGATGATCTGCTGGATCTCAGCCGCATCGAGGCCGGGCGCGAAATCGAACTGCAGCTCGAGCCCTGCGAGCCGGAGCGCCTCTTTTTGCCCGTCATCCGCGATTTTCGTTTGCAGCATCCCGATGCCGAATTCGAGGTCAGTCTGTCCCCTGCGGCTGCCGATCTGCTGGTCGATCGGCGAAAATGCGCCCAGGTTATGGAAAACCTGCTGTCCAACGCCGTCAAATACGCCTCCGGCAGGCGTCGGGTGCGCGTCAGCGGCTATGCCGAAGGCTCTTTTTACCAATTGCGGGTGCGTGACTGGGGCATCGGCATGACCGCCGAACAGACGGCGCGGGTTTTTGAAAAATTCTATCGCGCCGACTCTTCCAATATTGCCATTGCCGGCACCGGCCTCGGCATGTCAATCGTCAAACATATTGTCGAAGCGCACGGCGGGCGTGTCTGGCTCGAAAGCGCTCCCGGCGAAGGCACGACCGTTTTCTTTACCCTGCCCCTGGCCCGCGCCGGCCATTCCTCGTCGCCCCCCGAAACGACCGAAGCGGTTTCCTGATTTTCTTTTTTTCCCCGCAAAAAATCCCCTCGCATTTTTTCTGTGTTCCGTAACGATTTTCCAAGCGATTGATTGAGATGTGTTTTTTCTTAAGAGAGACTTTGTTTGTCGATTGCGAAAAAAATTAACTCAAATAAATGTTGAAATTGCAATTAAAACAGACTAACATCTTTTTAGCTTTTGGATTTCTTAATTTATGATCCTCGCCCGGCGAGGGAGGGAATGCGCATGAAACAATTCTGGCGGTCTATGAATCCAGTAACGCTTTCCGCAGGGGTGGCCGGTGGTGCGACTCTGGCGATACTGGCTGTGCTGATGCTCAAAGGCGCCGATCCTCTGGCTTTGGTATTGACCGCAGCGACCGCCCTGCTCTGGGCGGGTCTGCTGGGAGGGGCCCTGCATCTGCTGCGCCTGCGTGAACGCCGACAATGGCAGCAAACCAATCAACACCTCGCGGATCTGACCAGTCGCACGAAATCTCTGTTCGAATTTTTGGCAAAGCAGTTCAACGGCCAGTTTTCCAACATCAAAACCGAAAATGACCAGGTGCGCACTCTGCTTGCCGATGCCATTGAAAAGCTCATCAACAGCTTCACCGGCCTTGAAGAGCAGACCCGCCGCCAGCAGGAACTGGCCCTGGGGCTGGCCGGAAAAGGCGGCGGCGCGCAGAACGGCTTGAGCTTTGAAACCTTCCTGGCGGAAATCGATGAGGTGCTCAAGGTTTTTACCGACGCCATCGGGCGCAACAGCGACATGGCGCGCACCATGGTGCAGTCCATGAGCGAGACCAGTCGGCAGTTCCAGACCGTGTTGGGGTTGCTTGGCGAGGTGAAAAAAATCGCTGATCAGACCAACCTGTTGGCCATCAACGCCGCCGTCGAAGCGGCACGCGCCGGACAGGCGGGCAAGGGCTTCGCGGTGGTGGCCGGCGAGGTGCGCAGCCTTTCCATCCGCTCCAACCGTTTCAGCGACCAGATCGGCTCCTCCGTGGAAGGCATATCTCAGGCTCTGGCCGATGCGCAGAAGATCGTCAATCAAATGGCCTCCCAGGACCAGATGGTGACCGGCAGCGCTCGCCAACGGGTCGACGCCCTGATGGATAAGACCCGTGAATTCAATGCCGGTGTCGAAGCCTCGGGGCGCGAAATTTCCCAATCTTCCGAGCAGGTCGCCACCGAGGTGCGCCATGCCGTGACCTCTTTGCAATTTCAGGACATGGCGACGCAGGTGCTGGGTACAGTCAACAGCCGGGTGGAAAATCTCGAAAGCCTGCTCGGTGGATTGGCGGTGCTGTCCCTGGAGCATCGTGGCGCGGGGGAGGATCTCAGCGACGAATGCCGGAACCGGCTGGAAGACTTCAAAACGGCCCTGGAAGAAGCCAGCCGCCTGCTGGAGAAGGCCAGCCACAATCCCGTGTCGCAGAAGAGCATGGATGAAGGCGATATCGAATTGTTTTAGCCGCAAGGACAATGCACGAATCGTCCTTGCAGGTCGAATCAGAACAGCCAGGAGGGTCATACCACATGAGTAAACATATTCTTGCCGTCGACGATTCCCGTTCAATACTGCAGATGGTGTCCTTCACCCTGAAGGGTGCCGGTTATCAGGTCACCGAGGCGGCCGATGGCCAGGCGGCATTGGATCTGGCCGGCAGCGGCAATTTCAGCTTGATAATCACCGACCTCAATATGCCGCGCATGGATGGGATCACCCTGACGCAGAAATTGCGCGCTCATCCCAAATACAAATTTACCCCGATTCTGATGCTGACCACCGAAGCCGGCGATGCCTTTAAGACCAAGGGCAAGGCGGTGGGAGCCACGGGCTGGCTGGTTAAGCCCTTCGATCCGCAGAAGCTTGTCGGCGTGGTGAAGAAGGTTCTCGGTTAAGGGGCGGGGTGATGAGTGATTTCGTATGGGAAAAGAGCCTGAATGCTGACGGGCGGCAGGCGGGGCGGCTGCATCTGGGCCGTGTTCTCACCGTGGTTGAAGCCGCCGCACTGCGCGAGACGTTGATGCAGGCGCTGGAATCCTGCGCGGATCTGGTGCTTGACGGCGCGGACGTCGGCGATGTCGATGTCGCCGGGCTGCAAGCTTTGTGCGCCGCGCACCGCGCGGCGGTGGTGAAAGGGTGCGCGCTGCGCATGACGGGACTCGACGCCGGCCCCTGGCCCGAGGTGCTGCGCCTCTCCGGGCTGTCGCGCCATGAAGCCTGTCCAATGTCCAATGATCGCAAATACTGCCTCTGGCTGTAAGCCGGACAACCCACGGATGCGACGGGATTGATGCAATGAGCGAGCGACCAAACGAGGCCTTCCGCGAAGAGGCTTATGAACTTCTGGCCGAGCTGGAAACGTCCCTCCTTGAATTGGAGGACAATCCCCGCAACATGGATGTCATCGGGCGCGTGTTTCGCGCCATGCACACCATCAAGGGCTCGGGGGCCATGTTCGGCTTCGACGAAATTTCCTCCTTTACACACGAAATCGAAACGGTTTTCGATCTGGTGCGCAACGGCGATATTGCGGTCACCAAGGAAATGGTCGACCTGTGCCTGCTGGCGCGCGATCAGATCAAGACCATGCTTGACGCCGCGGACGGGGGCCCGCAAGTTGATCGCGCCCAGACCGCGGATCTGGTGACGGCGTTTCGCGCATTTCTGCCGCAGATCCCAGAGGCCGCGGCGCGCCCCACGCCCGAAGGGGTCGTTTCAGGTGCGACGGAACAGGCCGATACGCGCACCTGGCGCATCCGCTTTCGCCCCGCGCCGGATATTTTCGCCAACGGCACCAATCCCCTCTCTCTGCTGCGTGAACTCTGCGAACTGGGTGAGGGCCGGGTGGTCGCCCAGACCGATCACATTCCGCCCATCGAGGATCTCAATCCCGAAGCCTGCTACCTCTACTGGGACGTGATTCTCTCGACCAGCGCGGATCGCAACGCCATTGCCGATGTCTTTATCTTCGTCGAGGATGACAGCGAGGTAAAAATCACGGCCATCGACGAGGACGGATGTCTTGACGACGGCGACAGCCGCAAACTGCTCGGCGAAATTCTCGTCGAGCGCGGCGAAATCCAGGCCGCCGACCTCGAGCGGGTGCTGGCCACGCGCAAGCGCCTTGGCGAAATGCTGGTGGAAGACGGCTTGGTCAAACCAGGCGCCATCGCTTCGGCACTGGCCGAACAGCAGGTACTCGACAAGCAGCGTCAGACCCGTCCCCCAGCCGATGCCGCCTCCAGCCTGCGCGTGCCGGCCGAGCGTCTCGACAAGCTGGTCGATCTGGTCGGCGAGCTGGTCACCGTGCAGTCGCGTCTCTCGCAGACCGCCGCTGGCCGCGAGGATACCATCCTGACCGCCGTCGCCGAAGAGGTTGAGCGACTGGTGGAGGAGTTGCGGGATCTGACCCTCAACATTCGCATGCTGCCCATCGGTACCACCTTCAGCAAATTCAAGCGCCTGGTGCGCGACCTTTCCCATGAATTGGGCAAGGAAATCGAGCTGGAAACCTCGGGCGCCGACACCGAACTCGACAAGACCGTCATCGAACGGCTCAACGACCCCCTGGTGCACATCATCCGCAACAGCATCGACCACGGCATCGAAATGCCCGACCTGCGCCAGGTGGCGGGCAAGCGGCGCCAGGGCACCATTCATCTCTCCGCAATCCATTCCGGCGACAGCGTGGTGATTGAAATCCGCGACGACGGCAAAGGCCTCGACCGCGACGCCATCCGCGCCAAGGCCATCGACAAGGGGCTGCTCGACGAGCAGGACGAGCCTTCCGACAACGAGTTGTTCCAGCTCATTTTCGGCGCGGGCTTCTCCACCGCGCAGAACGTGACCAATGTTTCAGGCCGCGGCGTGGGCATGGACGTGGTGCGCCGCGCCATCGAGGCGCTGCGTGGCAGCATCGACATCCGCAGCGAGAAGGGCAAGGGCACCACCATTCGCGTGCGCATTCCCCTGACGCTGGCCATTATCGAGAGCCTGCTGGTGGCCATCGGCAAAGAGCGTTTCGTGCTGCCGCTGTCCCTGGTGGAGGAATGCATCGAACTCACCGCGCAGGATGTGGCCGCCGCCCACGGACGCAACCTGGTGCGGGTGCGCGATCAACTGGTGCCCTATCTGCCCCTGCGCCGCTGGTTTGCCATGGACGCGGCGCGCCCCGACATCGAACAGGTGGTCATCACCACCCTGGAAGGGCGGCGCGTGGGTTTTGTCGTCGATCAGGTCATCGGCGAGCATCAGACGGTGATCAAATCCCTCGGGCGCATGTATCGCGACGTGCAAGGCATCTCCGGCGCCACCATCCTCGGCGACGGCAGCGTGGCCCTGATCCTCGACGTGCCCCAGCTCGTCCACGGCGCGGAGTTGGAAGAGCGCCTGGCAACAGGGCAAAAATAGTCCTGAGTCGCGCGTAGGCGGCGCCACGGACAACTGACAACTGACAACTGACAACTGACAACTGACAACTGACAACGGACAGGAGGCATGACCGTGAGTGAGGACGGCTTCAACGAAACCAACCAGTATCTGACGTTCAAGCTCGACGGCGAAATCTTCGCCCTGGGCATCGCCAAGGTGCGCGAGGTGCTCGACTACACCGCCATCACCAAGGTGCCCAAATCGCCTGATTTCATGCGCGGGGTGATCAACGTGCGCGGCGGGGTGGTGCCGGTCATCGATCTGCGCGTCAAATTCGGCATGGCGCCAACGCCGCAGACCGTCAACACCTGCATCATCATCGTCGAAATCGCCATGGAGGGTGAAACCACCGTGCTTGGCGTGCTCGCCGACCAGGTCGAGGAAGTGCTCGATCTCGACCCCGGCCAGATCGAGCCCGCGCCGCGCATCGGCACGCGCCTGCGCACCGAGTTCATCCAGGGCATGGGTAAGCGTGAGGAGCAGTTCATCATCCTTCTCGATATAGACCGGGTGTTCAGCGGCGAGGAGTTGGCCGGCGTTGCGGGCGGCGAGGCTGAGAAAATGGCGTTTGCCTGAAAGTCCATAGCACATCGCGGTTCACGTTCAGCCCTTTAAGGAGTGGAACATGAAAAATCTGAAGATTGGCGTCAAACTCACTTGCGGCTTCATCCTTGTGGCGTTGATCACCTTAGCGGTCGGCATTATCGGTTGGCGTGGAGTGGATAATCTCGATGGGCATCTTACCGAGGTTGGTGAGGTGAGGTTGCCGAGTGTTCAAAGCTTGCTGGACGTTGACGCCGCCTCGGGGGTCATCATGATGGCGCAGCGCTCTCTGCTGAATCCGCGCATGCCCATGGAGGATCGCAACCGACAGTATCAGAATATAGAAAGAGGGCTTCAGCGTATCCAGGCGGCCTTGGATATCTATGCCCCGTTGCCGCAAACTTCTGAGGAGGAAATTTTGTGGCGCCAGTTCGTGCCCGTTTGGGACGAATTCAGGCGTCAGAATGAAGAATTCACCCGCATGTCTCGCGAGCTTGAAGCCACCGGGGTTCTTAATCCCGTGCGGTTGCGCGCCGAACTCCAGCAGTTTCGCGGCGACCACCACGAGCTGATGGGACGCGTGATGACCATGATTCGCGATGGCCAGCCATTTCGGGGCGGCGATGATCACACGGCCTGCAATTTCGGGCGCTGGATGGCCGGCTTTCAAACGGACAATCGCCAAATCCGTGACATCCTGGCGGGCGTCAACGACAACCACGGCCCCTTCCACCAAGGGATCGCCAGCGCCCAGCAACGCGTTCTCGCAGGTGACATACGCGGCGCGGAAGACCTACTATTGACGACGATTATTCCCGGCGCCCAAGGCACCTTTGCCCGCTTTGATCAACTCCTGGCGGAGGCGGCAACCGCCGAGAGCCTTTATGCGGCCATGGAAGCCCAGGCCATGGGTGCGTCCCGCGCGCGCTATGATGAAGCAATGGACCTCCTTGCGCAGATTATTCAGATCAACGAACAAGTTGCAGAGCAGTCAGTTATCGAAGCACATCAGGACGCGGTGCAAGCTGAAGCACTCGCAATTGCCGGCGCGGTCGTCGGGGTTATTCTTGCTCTTGGTCTTGGTTTCATCCTCACCCGCATCATCACCCGCCCCATCATCAAGGGCGTGGCTTTCGCTGAGAGCATTGCCGAAGGTGATCTGAGCCAGCAGCTCGACATCGACCAGAAGGATGAGATCGGCCAGTTGGCCTCGGCCCTGAACAATATGGTGGAGAAACTGCGCGATGTCGTCAGCGATGTGCGCGGCTCCTCCGACAACGTGGCGGCTGGNATCGGCCAGTTGGCCTCGGCCCTGAACAATATGGTGGAGAAACTGCGCGATGTCGTCAGCGATGTGCGCGGCTCCTCCGACAACGTGGCGGCTGGTTCCCAGCAGCTTTCCGCCAGCAGCGAGGAAATGAGCCAGGGCGCCACCGAGCAGGCGGCCGCCGCCGAGGAGGCCTCTAGCAGCATGGAGCAGATGGCGGCCAACATCCGGCAGAATGCCGACAACGCCATGCAGACGGAAAAAATTGCNGCAGGCGGCCGCCGCCGAGGAGGCCTCTAGCAGCATGGAGCAGATGGCGGCCAACATCCGGCAGAATGCCGACAACGCCATGCAGACGGAAAAAATTGCAGCCAAGAGCGCCCAGGACGCCCGTCAGGGCGGCGAGGCCGTGGGCAAGACCGTGACCGCCATGAAGCAGATCGCCGACAAGATTTCGATTGTTGAAGAGATCGCCCGCCAGACCAACCTGCTGGCCTTGAACGCCGCCATTGAAGCCGCGCGTGCTGGCGAGCACGGTAAGGGCTTCGCGGTGGTGGCCGCCGAGGTGCGCAAACTCGCCGAACGCAGCCAGACCGCGGCCGCCGAGATCAGCGATCTTTCGGGATCGAGCGTTGAAATTGCCGAACAGGCGGGCAAGATGCTCACGCAGATGGTGCCCGACATCCAGAAAACCGCCGAGCTGGTGCAGGAGATCGCCGCCGCGAGCAAGGAGCAGGACGCCGGCGCCGAGCAGGTCAACAAGGCCATCCAGCAGCTCGATCAGGTGATTCAACAGAACGCCTCGGCCTCCGAGGAAATGGCGAGNACGCAGATGGTGCCCGACATCCAGAAAACCGCCGAGCTGGTGCAGGAGATCGCCGCCGCGAGCAAGGAGCAGGACGCCGGCGCCGAGCAGGTCAACAAGGCCATCCAGCAGCTCGATCAGGTGATTCAGCAGAACGCCTCGGCCTCCGAGGAAATGGCGAGCACTTCGGAAGAACTCTCCAGCCAGGCCGAGCAGTTGCAGCAGGCGATTGCCTATTTCAAGGTCGACGGCAGCGCCCATGCCGTGGTGCGCGCCGGCAAGCCAATGCCCAAGGCGCCCGCGCCCAAGGCCATCGCCCACGCGACGCCGGTGGCCAAGAGGGCCGTGCCCGCAAAGGATGGCTATGGCAAAGGCGGCGTGGCTCTGGACATGAACGCTAAAAACGACAAGCTCGACGA
>NZ_JWJD01000012.1 GCF_000820505.1 Geoalkalibacter ferrihydriticus DSM 17813
TGTCGTTGCTCGACGCGCTGATCTCGCCCATGGCCTGCACCATGGCCTGCATGCGGCCGCGACCCTGCTCGGCCGACTGCTTGGCCTCGGCCGACAGGCGGTTGGCCTGGCCGGCGTTTTCCGCGCTCTGGTTGGTCTGGGAGGCCATCTGGTTCACCGAGGCGGAAATCTCCTCCAACGAACTGGCCTGCTCCGTCGCCCCCTGGGAGAGCGACTGGCTGGCGTCGGCGACCTGACCNGCCATCTGGTTCACCGAGGCGGAAATCTCCTCCAACGAACTGGCCTGCTCCGTCGCCCCCTGGGAGAGCGACTGGCTGGCGTCGGCGACCTGACCGGACCCCGTGGCGATTTGCTCGCCGGAGGTCTGAATCTCGCGCACCATGGAGTTGAGATCGCTACTGAGTTTATTGAGCGCGCCGCGAATCACATCACGCTCGTCACGGGGCCGCGCCTCGAAATCGAGATTGCCGTCGGCCAGTTTCTGCAAGGCATCAACCACTTCATGTTGCAGGTTGTCGGCAAGGGCATCCATGGTGCGTGCCATCTGCCCCAGCTCGTCCTTGCGGGTCAACTTCAGGCGGCGGGTAAGATGGCCGCGCTCGATCTCGCTGACCATTTCCATTACCGCGCGGATCGGGCGCACGGTGCGCTGCGCCGCCCACCAGGCGAAAAGCCCGGCGACAACCAGCAGGACACTCCCAATTATCAGAAGCAAGGTCTGCATTTGGCCGAAGGAGGCGCCGATGGTTCTACTTGTAGCCATATATTCGCGCTCGGGCAAGGTGGCGCCGATGAGCCAGTCAAAAGGCTCATAGTAGACGAAATCGAGCATCATGCGCTCGCTCTCGCCCGTCAGGCTGCTCTGGAAGGAGAGGATCAATTCCTGAGAATCACCGGGCGCAGCCAGGCCCTTTTCCGCCAGCAGGGCGAACACCGAACGTCCCTCGGCATCGCGCCGATCCAATAATTCGCCGTTTTGCCGTCCGCCGGGAGAAACCACGTACCGCCCGCGATTTTCGCCCCCGGCCTGCACCACCCAGAAATAGCCGGTGGCGCCGACGCGCAGGTTTTCGAGCTGGGTGCGGATGGCCGCCAGGGCCGCCTCCTCCCCCTGATGGTCGTAGAGCGCATCCATTTCATCGATGAACACCCCGGGCGCGATGATCAGATCCAGAGGCGCAAAGTAACGGTAATAGACGGCCTTGTCACGCTTGGCGGTGACCGCATGGTAAACGATGTAGCCTTCCTTGTTGCCGCGCATCTCGTCGATGTGGGCAGTTCCTGCCAGATTTCGACCTTCCCCCGTCGCGTGAATGGTCAGCACACCTGCGCTGTTCATGGCGAAGGCATCGCCCGTGGCAGCGATGCGCAGGCCGCGAATCTCTTCGCGAATTTTCTCCCAGGCCTCCTCGCGCGGCAGCGTTTCGTGATAGGTGGTGATGCGCCGCAGAAGTTGGTCTGCCGAGGAACGCAGATAGTTGCGAATAGCCGTTTCACGCTGCTGCTCGCGGCTCTGGCGATAGTTCTCCACCAGATTGAGCGTTCCCTCGATCAGCGCCTCAAGACGGGAATCGACCAGTTCTTCCACCTCATGGGCCACCTCGGCCTCGGTCTGGGACGCAAAGTGCCGCGTGAACCCCAAAGTGATCAACATAGGGATGAGCACCGCAACAAGAACCATGATGAGCTGCTTGTACTTGATAGACATAAAAAAACCCCCAAAATTTAATTCCGAACATGAAATTACAATAATCTTAATCTCGCCACAAGCACAAACCGTTAAAGTTTTTCAATAAAACAATGTTACCTCTTGAAGTTTAATCATTACAGAAACTTACAGTGAACACAAAAAAATGGGGAGCGGTATGAAAACCGCTCCCCAACATTCATAAAGCAGGGAGGTACTTACAGCAGCAAGACGGGGGATCAGTGCTGCCGTTCGAGAATGGGCAGGTAGTTCACAGCGAGTTTATAGAGGAACAGGCCGAAGGCGACAAAGCCGAAGGTCACGGCGAACTCGCCCACGGACGGAAAGTAGTTCCAGCCCGGTCCCATGTCCATGCCGATGAGAAAAACGTTGAAGCGATAAGCGACCACGCCGCAGATCACTGAGCAGGCAGCCAGGAACAACTTGAGGCTGTGAAAGCGCACCCTCTTGTTCATCAGGACGACAAAGGGAATGAGGAACAGCGCCATCTCCACCCAGAAGGCGTAGGCGTACTTGCCTGGCACGAAGGCCGCCGGCAGAGCACCGCGCCAGGCCAGATCGCCGAAGCGAAAGAGCAGGAATGCCCCAAGAAACCAAGGGATGAATTTGGCGAAATCACCGATGAGGTTGATTTCGGATTTGCGATTGAAGAAATAGGTGGCCAGCGAAGCCTCGAACACCACCATGGACGGTCCCACGGCGATCGCCGACATGAGAAACAAGAGCGGCGACCAGGGCGTGAACCACAGCTCATGCAGCTTGTAAGGGGCGATAAGCATCATGGTGCCTAGAGACGACTGATGACCAAAGGACAGCACGACCCCGCCGAGGACGAAGAACACCGCCACCTTACCCATGACCTTGTCGGCCACGTGGAGAAAGGCATTGGTGAGGCTGTTGAACATGGCGAGGGGGCCGGGCAGATCGACCTTGTCCTTGTATTCTTCGACCACCGCAGGCACGTTTTCCACCGCCAGCACGCTCAGGTAGAGCATGACGCACCAGGCCACCTCGAAGAGCACCGAGTTGCCGTTCCAGTAGATCAGAGCGTGCCAAATGTAGTACCAGCGCCCCAGGTCGAACATGACCGCCATGCCCACCAGCATGTAGCCGATAAAGGCGGTGAGAATCGCCGGGCGCAGCAGGGCATGATACTTGTGTTTGCCGAAGATCTCGACGATCAGACAGGTGGTGAAGCCGCCCGCTGCCAGGGCCACGCCGCAGGCCACGTCAAAGGCGATCCACATGCCCATGGGATAATTGGGGTTGAGGTTGGTCACGGAGCCGAAGCCGTGAAAGAAACGAAAATAGGAAAACACCGCGGCACTGACCATGAAGAAAATCAGCAGCGCCACGTTGGGCGTCCAGAACTTTAACCGCAGAGCGGCTGCCTTATTCATGATCCGTCTCCCCTTTGAGCTTGTTGCGCCTCTGATTGAAGGCCATGATACCGCCCAAGGCCGCATAAATGGCCACGGGAGGAATAAAGTACTTGAAGATACCGTGCTGGATGGACTCGGTGAGGCGTGGTACACCCTTGTAACCAAAGGGCGGCAACCCCAACGAAGCAAAACTGACCTTGGGCTTGGTCAGGTAGAGTACGCCGGTGCCGCCCACTTCGTGTTCGCCATAAACGTGAGGATCATAGCGATCAGGATTGGCGGCAATGCGGTTGCGGGCGATGCGCAGCAACTCGTCGCGATGCCCGAAGGTGATGGCATCGACGGGACAGACCTCGGCGCAGGCGGTGGGCCGGCCGTGCACCAGGCGCGTATCGTGACACAGAGTGCATTTGCTGATGTCGGGAATGGCCCTGTGCCACTCAAACTGGGGCACATTATAAGGACAGGCGATCATGCAATAGCGACACCCCATGCATTTGCGACTGTTCCAGGTGACGGCCCCGGTCTCTTCACGGACGAAGGCCAGCACCAGACAGGCCGACTTGCACGCCGGATCAAGACAGTGCATGCACTGCTCCTTGACGAAGGTGGCCTCGCCGCTTTCCTCATCGCGCTGCATCTTCACCAGGGTGTAGGTGCTGTCCGAAAGGGTGCGCGGCGAGTCGAACAGGCGCCCGCCGTCGCCCAGGGTGCTGTCCGGCGGCAGCTCGTTAACCCTCTTGCACGCCGCCTGACAGGCCTTGCACCCGATGCAGCGGGTGCTGTCGTTAAGCATGCCGTAGCCGGGATCGTCAGGCAGCTTGGCTGCCGACGCCTGGGCCGGCGCGGTCAGGGCCGCACAGGCGCCCGCCCCCGTCGCCGCGGCGACTTTGAAAAATTTTCTGCGAGAGATCGGCATCCCCTTACTCCTTATCGTCCAGATCCTGTTTGGCTTCGGCGGAGCGCTTCCTGATCATGCTCACGCCGGCGGCACCCGCGGCAATCCCGGCCAGCGCCCCATAGGTCGGCGTGAAATCAATATCCTGGCGCTGTTCGGTGACGATAGGCGGAAAAGCCGAGGGCGGCGTGACGTTGTAGACCGGAACCGGCTCGAACATAGAACCTTCATAGGGGAATTCGGGCTCGACGCAACCGATGCAGGGATGGCGATTATCCAGGCAGTAATTGGTACCTGAATTGAATTTTTTCTCGGGGCAGTTGGCATGAGCCACGGGGCCCTTGCAGCCGAGTTTATACAGGCAGTAAGGCTCGCCCCAGTGCTGCGCAAAGCGGCCGGCGTCGAAGTGGCCGCGCAGGGGGCAGTTGTCGTGAATCAATTTGCTGAAAAACATCTTCGGGCGCAGGTGCTCGTCAAGTTCGATGGACTCAGGGCC
The DNA here is from genome assembly GCF_000820505.1 of Geoalkalibacter ferrihydriticus DSM 17813. NCBI lineage: Bacteria > Pseudomonadati > Thermodesulfobacteriota > Desulfuromonadia > Desulfuromonadales > Geoalkalibacteraceae > Geoalkalibacter > Geoalkalibacter ferrihydriticus. The sequence goes on from NZ_JWJD01000012.1 coordinate 4,485, forward strand.
GGCAAGGAGATAAGCGGCCAGGGTTCCAACAAACCAATCCGGGTGGATAGCGCAACCGGGGATGTTGATCACCGGCGTGGTGATGCCTTTCTGCTTGAAGTACTCCGCAACCCCGACGGAACCGCTGGGATTCATATTGGCCTTGTTGACCCCACCGAATGCCGCGCAGGAACCCACGGCAATGACCGCCTGTGCCTTGGGGCCGAGACGATCCATGTGCTCGGTGCTGGTGATGCCGTGCTCATCCTTCTCACCGATCTCACACATGCGCGGGTCTTTGGTGATGATGGAGCCCTCGACCACCAGCAGAAAAGGTTTTTCCTCGGCGGCGTACATGGCCTCCATGGCCAGATCGCCGGCGGCGGCCATGACCGTGGAATGAAAAGCCAGTTCCGTATGGTGACCGGGCACCACCTGATCGAGAAGCACGTCCTGAATGCGCGGCGAAAGACTGTTGAGCAGGGCCACCGAGCAGCCTGTGCAGGCCCCGGTGCCCAGCCAGATGATGGGAGTGTGCTTGATGGCGTCGGCAAAAGCTTTTTTCAATAAGGGATTTTCAAAAATATTGACGCCCAGAGCCGCGGCGGTGCCGGCGGAAAATTTAAGAAATCTGCGTCGTGTCAGTGCCATGATGGTTCTCTCCTGTGAAGGGAAAATTGTCACGTAGGGGCGAGACATGCCTCGCCCTGGTCTTTACAAGCCAAGCTCCTTCTTGACCAGCCGCACCGCTTCCGGAACCGCGGCCGCCACCTCCGGCGTCAAACCGATGCCCAGGGCGGTGGAAGCGGGCTGCACACCGATGACCACCGTCGCTTTCGGACGGCAGTCGACCAGCTCACCGAGCTTGAGGGTCTCCAGCAAGCCCACCTGATGGAGGCTGGCGGTGGGAATCGCTTCGGCTTCAACCTCTTCAGGACTGAAGCGATAGAGCGTTCCCGGTGCCTGGCCGCCCTGCACCGCGTCGATGACGATGAGCCGCTCGCGGCCGTGAAACACATCCATTAGATCAATAATGGAGGTCCCGGCGTCAAACAGCTCTACCCCTGCGGGCAGATCTTGGGCGGCCAGAGCCTTGAGCACCGCGTCGGCAAAACCGTCGTCCTGACGCAGGATGTTGCCCACCGCCATGACCAGCATCGGGACGTGGCCTAACCCTGAGGCGTTTTCGGGCGCATGCGATGCCCCCTTGCAGGCTGCGGCAATCATTCCGGACCCACAACAAAGCGGCCGAGATCTCCACCCTTAGGTGTGACCACATGCACCGCGCAGGACAGACAGGGATCATAAGAGCGCACGATGCGCACCAGCTCGAAGGGGTTGTTCTGGTCTTTGACGCGCGTGCCGATGAGAGATTGCTCAACGGGACCAGGGACGCCCTTGCCGTCGGCGGGACCCATGTTCCAGGTGGTGGGCACCACCGCCTGGTAGTTTTTGGTCTTGCCACCTTCGACCACGATCCAGTGGCCGATGGCGCCGCGCGGCGCCTCATGCAATCCCATGCCGCGATTATTCACATCCAGAGAGTACTCGGCGCACACCGGCCGGCCGGGCTGGAGTTCGAGGACCCACTGCTTGAGCTTGTCGGCGACCAGCTTACACTCGATGGCACGCGCCGCATGGCGACCGAGCACCGAGAACAACACTTCGGGACCGGCGTTGAATTGGCCGAGAACCCCGTCGATCTGGGATTTCACCTCGGCGTTGCCGCCTGCATAGGCGGCGAGCATACGCGCCAGGGGACCGACCTCCATGACCTCGCCGGCATAGCGCGGCGACTTGCACCAGCTGTAGGCACCGGCCTTGTCGCGATCAGGCTCGGTGCTGCCGTCATAGGGATGCACCGGACCGGTCTCGCGGTACCAGCTGTTTTCCACCTGCTCGGTGATCTGGTTGGGATCCAGGGGGCGCAGCTTGAGATCGGCGGCGCGCACGATGCCTTGAGGGATGTAGCGCCGGCGCTTGGTCAGGTCGGGATGATGGTCGAGGTCGAACACTCCGAAGGACATGAATTGCTTGCAGCCGGCGCCGATACCGAAATAGTCGCTGTAGCGCCGCGCGACCATAAGCACGTCGGGCAGGTAGCGATGTTCGATGAAGTTGCTCAACTGCTCCAGCTTCCAGTAAAAGGACGCGATTTTATCGATGGTCGGCTCGGCGGTAACACCGCCTGCGACGATGGACATGTTGTGCGGCATCTTGCCGCCGAACACCGCCAGGGCCTCATGGGCCAGACGCCGCAGGTTGAGGGCCTCGACGTAGTGAGCGACAGCGGCGCGGTTCTCTTCCTTGCTCAGGCGGTAATCGCCTTCGTAGCGCGGCAGAAAGGGTCCGAGGTGACCGCGGGCGATGAACTCTTTGACTTTTTTCAGCGAGGGATCCGAGCCGTTGTAATCCGCCACCGCAGTGACATCGACGTAATCGAGGGCTGCGAGCTGATAAAAATGCAGAATGTGTGACTGCACATAGTTGGAGCCCTGGATCAGGTTACGCAAGATGCGACCGTTAGACGGGATATTGCCGTTGACACCGTAAGCTTCGTCGAGGGCGAAAGTGGCCGCCAGCCCGTGGGATGTCGGACAGACCCCGCAGATCCGCTGCATGATGCGGGCGGCATCGCGCGGATCGCGCCCGAGAAGTACGTTCTCGAGTCCGCGATACATCATGCCTGAGCTTCTGGCTTCCTTGACCACCCCGTTGTCAAGCACCGCCTCGATTTTGAGGTGGCCTTCGATTCGGGTAACCGGATCGATGACGATTTTTCCCATAATCCCTCTCTCCTGAAAAAAAGTGATGTGTTGCTCACGCACCGACGCACGGATGGCAACCGGACACGCATGACTCCCAATGGACGCTAAGCATTGGCAAGCAATATGCCAGCGTCAGGGTTTCACATTAAAAAACCAAATCATCTCAGGAGCTTAGTCAGGATTCTGTATACGCGGGAAGGATAGACAGAAAGACACATTTTGGACAAAATGACACGCGATGTAGCATTTTGTCCAAAATGGTCAGTGGTCAGTGGTCAGTGGTCAGTGGTCAGTGGTCAGTGGTCAGTGGTCAGTGGTCAGTGGTCAGTGGTCAGTGGTCAGGACAACGGACAACGGACGGGCGCAGCCCCACCCTACCCCTTATCGATTTCGTACTGGGCGAGTTTGCGGTCGAGGGTTTTGCGGGCGATGCCGAGAATTTCAGAGGTTTTGACCTTGTGGAAGCCGGTCTGGCGGAATACCTGCTCGATGTACATGCGCTCCACGTCCTCCAGAGACAGATCGCCCTGGGGCGGGACAAATTCTTCACTGCCGCCGCTGGTGATCTTGGACGGTAGAAAAGCGGGAGAAATTTCATCGCCATCGCAGAGGATCACGGCCATTTCCATGGTGTTTTCCAGCTCACGGACGTTGCCCGGCCAGGGATAACGCCTGAGCAGCGCCAGGGTTTCGGCGCCCAGGCGCTGCTCGGGCCGAGCGGCATACTTGCGCACGAAATGCTCGGCAAGCAGGGGAATATCTTCGCGCCGCTCACGCAAGGGGGGGAGATCGAGCGTCACGACGTTGAGACGATAAAAGAGGTCTTCACGAAAACTGCCGCGCGCGACCTCCTTCTCCAGGTTTTTGTTGGTGGCGGCGATAAAGCGCACATCTGCGTGACGCACCTTGGTGGCGCCCACCGGCATGAATTCTTTTTCCTGCAGCAGACGCAGTATTTTGGCCTGCAGAGCCGGGCTCAAGTCGCCGATCTCATCGAGAAACAAAGAGCCGCGATTGGCCTCTTCGACCAGACCGCGATGATTTGCCACCGCCCCGGTGAAGGATCCCTTGACATGGCCGAAGAGTTGGCTTTCAAGCAGAGTGTCGGTGATGGCGGCGCAGTTGATGGTGAGAATGCGCTCCTCGCGCCTTGGGCTGCTGTAATGAATGGTGGAGGCAATCAACTCCTTGCCGGTACCACTTTCACCCAGAATGAGCACACTGGCGGCGCTCGTCGCGACCCGCTTGGCCAGGGTAAAGACATTGCGGAACGCCTGGCTCTGGAAAATGACCTGTTCCGGATCGAAACGCCGTCGAATCTCGGCCTTGAGCGAGCGGTTTTCGGCCACCAGGCGGCTGCGCTCCACCACCGTATCCACCAGGGCATAGATATCCTCGGCGCAAAAAGGCTTGATCAGATAGTCGTGGGCACCCAGCTTCATCGCCTCGACGGCGTTGCGCACCGTGGCAAAGGCGCTCATCAATACCACGCACAGATCGCCGTAGCCGGCCTTGATGCGCCGCAGCACTTCCAGACCATCGATACCAGGCATCTTGGCGTCGACCAGCACCAGATCAGGCAGCGCCCCTTCCATCTCTTCCAGCGCCTTGAGCAGGGCGGCGCCAGCGCCGAAACATTCAACGTTGTGGCCGCGCGCTTCAAGCAACCTGCGCAGAAACTGCTGGATTTCAACTTCGTCATCGCAGATGAGAATTTTTCCCTTGGTCATGGGCAGTTGGTCCTTGAGCAGAAGAAAGGCAGATCAAACACGAAATTCGCAGGCTAGCAAAGGTGGCGGCGCAGTCGCAACGGTTTTCCAAAACGACACAGGTATACGCCGGGAATTGCGGCGAAGAGTTGCATTTTGACACATTTCGGCTCTATAGTCTGGTCTTGACGGTCGAAACCCGGCTCACCGCAGAGAGCGCGAAGTACACCGAGAAATCTTTTTGAGAAGGATTCAATCATCCCTCTCTTGAACTTCTCCGCGCACTCTGCGTTCTCAGCGGTGCAAGCCTATTCCCCTTGTCGCTTCTCAAGGCCACACCATGCACGAACTGGGCATCACCCGCAACATCGTCGAGATCGCCGAACGTCACGCCCGCGAGCAGGGCGCGACGCGGGTCAACTCCCTGACCGTGCAGATCGGGGCTCTTTCCGGTGTGATTGCCGAGGCGGTGGAGTTCGCCTTCGAGGCCTGCTCCCAGGAGACCCTGCTGCAAGGCGCGCGCCTCATCATCGATGCCGTACCTGGGCGCGGCCGGTGCCGCGCCTGCGGTGCAGAGAGCGAAATCGACCGCTTCACCTACGCCTGTCCTCATTGTGACGCCCTGGCTCTGGAAACGGTGCAGGGCCAAGAACTGCGCATCCTCGAACTGGAGGTCGACTGACCATGTGCATCGACTGCGGCTGCGGCCCGACGGACCATCACCATCATCACGATCATGCCCATGATCACCACCACCCTCACCCTGAAGCGCCACCCGCCGCGCGCACTATCCGCATCGAAGAGGACATTCTCGCCAAGAACAACCGCCTGGCCGGCAACAACCGCGCGCTGTTCGACGCAAAGGGCCTGTTCGTGCTCAATCTGGTGAGCTCGCCGGGGTCGGGCAAGACTTCGATTCTTGAGCGCACCCTGCGCGATCTCCAGGGGAAGATGTCTTTTGCGGTACTCGAAGGCGATCAGCAAACCGACCAGGACGCCGCGCGCATCGCTGCCACCGGCGTCCCGGTCCACCAGATCAACACCGGTGCCGGCTGTCATCTCGACGCGCACATGGTCGGCCACGGCATCGCGCATTTCGACCTCGACGCCAGCGACATCCTGATGATCGAAAACGTCGGCAATCTGGTGTGCCCGGCGGCCTTCGACCTCGGTGAAGACCACAAGGTCGCGGTGCTCTCCGTCACCGAAGGCGAGGACAAGCCCATCAAATACCCCAACATGTTCCACGCCGCCGACCTGCTGCTCATCAACAAAATCGACCTGCTGCCCTACCTCGACTTCGACCTGGAAAAATGCAAGGCCTTCGCCCGCCAGGTTAAACCCGACATCAAAATTCTGGAGGTGTCGTGTAAAAGTGGGCAGGGGATGGATGGATGGTATGCGTGGTTGGCTGAGGGGATGAACCGAAAAAAAAGCTAGGTCTGCTTTCACCGCAGAGCACGCAGAGATCGCAAAGGAAAAACCTGAATATTTCAAATTCTCTCTTTTTTCTCTGCGTCTTGAGCGAGCAAGGCGAGCGGGCGGTGAAAATATTAACAGGAGTTCTCCATGTGCCTTGGTATTCCCATGCAGATTCAGACCATCGACGGCGATCTGGCCGTGTGTGAAATTGACGGCGTGCAGCGCGAAGCCTCGCTGATGCTGCTTGCTGAGCCCGTGCAGGTGGGTGATTTCGTGCTGATTCATGCCGGTTTTGCCATCAGCAAGCTTGATGAAGAAGATGCACAGGCCACCATCGCCCTGTTCCGCGAGATTCTCGCCGAGGGCGGAGGGACCGAATGAAATACCTCGACGCCTTTCGCGACGGCGCGGTGGCGCGCAAGCTGGTGGAGAAACTGCATGCGCGCGTGGCTGACTACGCGGGCCAGATGACCTTTATGGAGGTGTGCGGCACCCACACCATGGCCATCTCCCAGCACGGCATCCGTTCGCTGCTGCCGGAGCAGATCCGCCTGATTTCCGGGCCGGGCTGCCCGGTGTGCGTGACTCCCGTGGATTATGTCGACCATGCCGTAGCCCTGGCGCGCCTGCCCGAAGTGATCATCGCCACCTTCGGCGACATGATCCGGGTGCCCGGATCGAGCAGCAGCCTGCAGCGCGAACAAGCGCGCGGCGCCGGCGTGCGCATTGTCTATTCGCCCCTGGATGCCCTGGCCCTGGCGCAGAAACACCCGGACAAAAAGATCGTATTTCTCGGCGTGGGCTTTGAAACCACCGCGCCGACCATCGCCGGGGCCGTTCTCACCGCCCAGCGCCAGGGGCTGAGCAATTTCTTTGTTCTCGGCGCCAACAAAACCATTCCCATCCCCATGGCGGTGCTCGCCTCGGATCCCGAACTGCAAGTCAGCGGCTACCTATGCCCGGCGCACGTCAGCGCCATCATCGGCCCCCAGGCCTATGCGCCGCTGGTCGCGCAGCAGAAAGTTCCCTGCGTCATCACCGGGTTTGAGCCTCTGGACATGCTGCAGGGCATCGACATGCTCGCGACCCAGGTGCTGGAAGGCCAACCACGCGTGGAAACTCAATACAGCCGCATCGTGCGCCCGGAGGGCAATCCTCAGGCCCGCGCCGTTCTCGAGCAGGTTTTCATCCCCTGCGACACACCCTGGCGCGGCATCGGCGTGATTCCCGGCAGCGGATTGTGTTTCCGCGAAGAATTCGCCGCCTTCGACGCCGCACGGCAGATCCCTGTGGATGTCGAAACACCCCGCGAGCATCCGGGCTGCCTGTGCGGCGAGATCCTCAAGGGCAAGGTCCGGCCCGCCGACTGCCCCCTGTTCCGCACCATCTGCACCCCGGAAGATCCCGTGGGTGCCTGCATGGTGTCGAGCGAGGGCACCTGCGCGGCGGAATACAAATACGGAATCTAATCAAACCTTTTCACCGCAGAGAGCGCAGAGGCCACAGAGAGCCCCAAACCAAGTTTTTTTCTCAGTGATCTCTGCGTCCTCTGCGGTGCAATCTTTTTGTTTTTCGGGGGTTAGGCTTTGAAATCCGACATCATCATCCTCGGCCACGGCAGCGGCGGCAAACTCAGTCATCAGTTGCTCGACGACGTGATCATTCCGCGCCTTTCGGGGCTTCCGCAGCGCGACCAGAATGATGCGGCGGTGCTCACCCACGGCGGGCGGCGTCTGGCTTTCACCACGGATTCCTATGTGGTCGATCCGATTTTTTTTCCGGGGGGCGACATTGGCGATCTGGCGGTCAACGGCACCGTCAACGACCTGGCCATGAGCGGCGCGCGGCCTCTTTATCTCAGCGTTGGATTGATTCTTGAGGAGGGGTTGCCGATCGTTGATCTGGAGCGCATTCTCGACAGCATGAAAAGCGCCGCGGCAGCGGCGGGAGTGACTATCGTCGCCGGCGATACCAAGGTGGTGCCGCGCGGCAAGGCGGACAAGATTTTCATCAACACCGCCGGCATCGGCGTTTTCGACCACGATTTCGACATCCGCGGCAGCGGCGCACGGATCGGGGACAAGATACTCGTCAATGGCGCCATCGGCGACCACGGCATGGCGGTGCTCGCCGGGCGCGAGGGGCTCGACCTGCACAGTGAAATCAAAAGCGACACCGCGCCCCTGCACGAACTGGTTGCCGAGCTCATCGCCGGCATCGGCACGGGGCTGCATGTGCTGCGCGACCCGACGCGCGGCGGGGTGGCCACCACCCTCAAGGAAATCGCCCTGCAATCCAACGTCGATCTGACTCTTGACGAAACCGCGCTGCCGGTCAACGAGGCGGTGCGCGGCGCCTGCGCGATTCTCGGCCTCGATCCCCTGTATGTCGCCAACGAGGGCAAACTGCTCGCCCTGGTCGCTCCGGAGGCCGCCGAGGACGCCCTGGCCCTCATGCAGCGCCATCCCACCGGTAAGGGTGCCGCCATTATCGGCGAAGTGAGCGACGCATCCACAGGCAGGGTTTACCTGCGCACCGCCATCGGCGGTCTGCGCGCCGTCGAAATGCTCGCGGGAGAGCAGTTGCCGCGTATCTGCTGATCCGCGGCAAACAATCCGCTGAGGGACGTGCCGCTATCGGATGGGGGGAAAGAGTCAGGGTTCGCTTAGAACTTCAGGCGAAACTTGCGTGGGCCGAGAATTTCCAGCTTGCCCTGCTCCAGCCATTGGCGGCGGCGGGCGCGATCAAGGCGCAGCAGAATCGCGCACTCCTCGCGTGAACGCGGTCGCGCCATGGGTTGGCGGCCGCGATCGCGCGCCAGGCGCGTTCGGGTAAAAGAGCCGCGGTTTTCCCGCACATAGTCATCGAAATTGATTCGCTTCATGGTTCCAGCCCGCTCAAAATCTTCTGCAAGGTATCTCCCACTCCCTCATCAGCCGCCCGGCAGCGCAAATAGTCAAAATCCACCTCGTCGAAATGCAGGGCGAGCAGCTGCTCGGCCCACTCGCCGTCACGCGCCGAACGCCAATGGACAAAAGCGTTGAGCCGATCGATGATCAAATCCTCCAAACCGATGAGGTAAACCAACCGATCGTCGATTTCGACTTCGGTCACGCGCGATCGATCTCCGGCCAGAACCGAGCCGGGAATCTCCACGGCCAGGTCCAACTCTTCGCTGAACCAATGCCGCCCCTCGCGGGTAAAGCCCATAGCGGCCAGACAGCGGTCGACCTCAGCCCGCTCGGCGACCACCAGGTCGATATCGGCGGTGGCATAGCCGCCCAGCGTGTAGAACTCCACCGCATTGCCACCGACAATGACGGGCCGCACCCCGACAGGCACCAAGGCCTCGCCCAGAACGCCCATGAAATAGAGCCGGCGTTGCCAACCTGCCGGAATCGCCTTTAATTTCTCAAGAATTTCAGCTTGCATGGGCAAAAGGATAGCATACCCCCCCACCGCCCGCAAAATCCGTTCGACCAACTCCGGCAACGCGTCCGTCACCCTCGGCGACAAAATCGTCCCCGGCGCTACACATGCAGGCTGCACACCCACCAGCAGCATCTCCGGCAGCGGTCCGAGTTCCCGTCCCAGAGCCAGCACTTGAGGCAAGCCGGTTTCATGCAGGGAGAGCGCGCCTTGCTCGGCCGCATCCACCTGATTTAAATCAAAGCAGCCGATGGCGCCCGGCGCCCGCCCCATCTCCACGGCATCCACGAAAATCACCCGCGTCGCGCCCTCCATAAGATGCAATAAAGTTATTCCGCCGGTGCCCCCATCCAGAACCTCGACGTCGGCCGGCAGAGTCAATCGCGCAAGACGCTCCACCACGGCAATGCCGACCCCATCATCACCCATCAGGGGGTTACCGAGGCCAATGATGCTGGTCCGTGGTCCGTGGTCCATGGTCCGTGGTCTCAGTTCAAATTCCATGCAGTTTACGAATCTTTTCTCACAAGATTTTAGCAACGGACAACAGACAACGGACTACTGACATTTTCACACATACTCAACCTTGACCAGATGGGTCGAACAGCTGATGCACGGATCATAGGCGCGGATGAGCATTTCCAGCTGGAGAGTGATTTCTTCCTGGGGCAGGTGCAACAGTTGGGGTACCAGTGCACGCAGGTCGGCTTCGATGTTGCCGAGGTTCTGCGCGGTGGGGATGATGCAGTTGGCGGCGCTGATACGGCCGTCGGCGTCGTAGGTATAGGCGTGAAACAGAGTGCCGCGCGGCGCTTCCACCGCGCCGGCGCCCCGTCCGCCACCGGGCGGCACCCAGATGGATTCGGCACGGATGCCCTTGAGCAGCAGAGTGTCGATGAGATGAATGGCCTCTTCGAAAAAATGCACAACTTCCGTCAGGCGCGCCAGGTTGCCATGATAGGGATTGGTGGTGGCCGCATCGAGGCGCAGGACGGCCGCGACCTTTTTCGCCATGGGTGAGAGCTTATCGGAGGCGTTGCGGAATCGCGCCAGAGGACCGACCATGAGAGTGTCGCGCGAGGCACGAGCGAACTTGGCGTTGGCGTAGGGCTTGAAATATTCCGTCAGAATGTCTGCAAAATCAGCGACCGGCGCGTCGATTCCGTCGCTGGAGACCATGCGTTCGCCGAGACCGGGATAACCCTGGTCGGCGGCGAGGCTCAGATATTCCGTGTCGCGCGCCATCTCGGGGACGGCAAAAGAGGCGAACATGGCCACCGTCTCCTCCAGATCAGCAAGGGCCGCCACCAGGCGCCGGCGCAGCTCCTTGAGATCCTGCGCCGCGGGCAGCGCGGAAAAGCCACCGACGCGCGGCGTCACCGGATGCACCGGTCGTCCGCCGACAATCCGCACCAGATCGTTGGCCACCTTTTTCAGGCGCAGAGCGCGCGCGACCAGATCGCGCCGGGTCTTGGCCAGGGGCAGCAGGCTCGGCACGCCAAGATAGTCGGGCACCGCCATGAAATAGAGATGCAGCAGATGGCTTTGCAGATTCTCGCCGTAACTGAGCAACCGGCGCAACCCTTGCGCTTGCGCGGACACCTTGACCCCCAGAGCGTTCTCCGTGGCCGCCAGGGACGCCAGGGTATGGGACACCGAGCACACCCCGCAGATCCGGGCGGCAATCGGCGCCACGTCCGAGTAATGGCGGCCTTTGAGCATCACCTCAAAAAAACGCGGCGACTCGACGATCTCCAGGCGGCACTCCTTGAGTTCGCCGTTGAGCGTATCGACCACCAGGTTGGCGTGCCCTTCCATGCGGGCGAGGTGCTTGATTTCGATGTTCATGAAAGCCTTATTCCGTCGGCAAAAATCACTTCACCGCTGAGACCGCGGAGTGCGCAGAGAAAACTCTGAAGGATCGTTTTTTTCTTTTTAACCCTCAGCGGCCTCTGCGCTCTCAGCGGTGAAAACTTAGGATTTCTCCGGCGGCAAGTTGAAGATGCGGAACTCCGCGAGGATATCTTCCACCGTCAGGCCGTGCTGTTCGAGGATCTGCCGGTAGGGCTGCGAACGGGGGTTATCCACCAGGCCGCGGCAGCCGCGGCAGCGATCCCCGGCGGCGAGACACAGAGCGTTGCACCCGGCGCGGGTCACGGGACCGAGGCATACGGTGCCGTGCTCGAAAGTGCAGGGATATTCGCCGAGCTTGCACTCGACGCACACCGCGTAGGCGGGTAACTCCGGCGTGCGCCCGACCAGCAGCGCCTGCAGCAGGCCGAGAAATTCCTGACCGTCGATGGGACAACCGGGCACCCGCGCATCCACCTGGACAAAGCACTCCAGGGGGCGCGGAAGCCTTTGTTCAATCCCCTCCACCACCCGGCCATAGGCACTCCGGCCCAGTTCATCCGGCGGACAGAAATGACTCAGGGCGTTGACTCCCGCGTTGTCGGCGCAGGCGCCCAAAGCCACCAGGGTGCGGCTGCGCTCGCGGATACGTTGCAGTCTCGCCGCCTCCTCGGGCGAGGCGATGCTGCCTTCGACGAAGGCGATGTCCAGAGCCGCGGCCTGCCCCGTCATAATCTCGCGAAATTCTACAATTTCAACCAGTTCCAGAAGTTCGAGAAATTCGTCCTCAAGGTTGAGGATGGTAAGCTGGCAGCCCTCACAGCAGGTAAAATCGAAGAATCCGACGCGCGGCTTCATCGCTCAATAGCCTCTTTGAGATGTTTGACTCGCGCGTAGGGAAAAATCGGCCCGCTTTCGCACACGCAGATGTCGTTGATGCGGCACTTGCCGCATTTGCCCAGACCGCACTTCATGTGTCGCTCCAAGTTGAGAAACAACCGATCCTCGGCAATCCCCAAGCGAAACAACAGGGGATTGAGGGAGCGGTACATGCGCGCCGGGCCCGACACCGCCACCGTGGTGCGTTCGGGGATAACATCGAGATCCTTGAACAGATGGGTGATGTCACCGCGTGTCACCACCCAGGGATTGTCGCCGTTGACAGCGGCAAAACGGCAGTCGATTTCACCACTGCGATGCCAGGCGAGCAGTTCGTCACGAAACAGGTAATGGCCGACGGAGCGCGCGCCGTAGAGCAGCAGCACACGGCCGAAGCGCGCGCGTTGGGCGAGGATGCCGAGCAACAATGAGCGCAGGGTGATCAGTCCCATGCCGCCGGCCACCAACAGCACATCGCGCCCGGCGAAATCCTCCAGTGGAAAGCCGTTGCCGAAGGGGCCGCGCACCCCGACCGTATCGCCTGGTTTGAGGCGGTGCATGGCCTGGGTCAGAGTCCCGGCGGCGCGCACCACCACATCGACCTCGTCCCCCGGCACCGGGGCCGAAGCAATGGTGAAGGGCGCCTCGCCCAGGCCGAACACACTGATCTCAAGAAACTCGCCGGGCTCAAACTCAATGGGCTCGGGCAGACGCAGGCGAAAAAGTTTTTCGGTTTCCGTCAGTTGCGCGACGTAGAGGATTTCCGCAAGTTGCGGGCGATACTCTGCTCCCGGCATCTGCCGCAAGGCGGGACGGGCCTGCTCGTCGAACAGGCGATTAAGCAGGGGCACCGGATCGATGCGACTCAGGCATTCGCGGCTGCAACGCCCGCAGCCGACACAGGCGGTGCGCTGGTACTTGTCCCACAGGTATTTGTACTTACGAAAAAAGCGGTGGCGCTGGCGATCGCCCTGATTGCCGCGAAAGTCATCGCCGCCCGCCACCTTGGTGAACTGGTCGAACTGGCAGGAATCCCAGGTGCGCACCCGCTCACCACCGGCCAGGTTGAGGTCGAGACGATCTTCCACGTTAAAGCAGTAGCAGGTCGGGCAGAGCATGGTGCAGGCGCCGCAGCCCAGGCAGCGGCCGCCCAGTTCCTCCCACAGGGGATGCTCGTAGACCTTCTCCATGAGCGGGGCCAGGGATTCGAAGGGAAAATCCAGGCGTGTCGGACACTGCTTGACTTGCAGAGGTAGCGGCGGTTCGCCGGGCCGCGCGCCCACCAAAGGCGCGTAATGACACAAAAGAGCTTCGCCACGCCGACTGCCCGTCTGCACCAGATAGGAGCCGCCGTCGAGTCGGTGGAAAAACAGATCGAAACCTTCCGCCACGCGGTCGGTGCCCATGCTGGTGCAGAAACAATGGGCGTCGGGTACGCAGTCGACACCGATAAGGATGGTCACCTCGCGCTTGGCACGGTAGGCGCTGTCGGCTTCGCCGTCGAACAAGCAGTTGTCGAGCACCTGCACCGCATGCAGATCGCAGGGATGCATGCCGAAAATCACGCGCGGCGTGGCGGCCCGCTCAGGCTCAAGCAGTACGCCGCCGCTAAGGCGGAAACGGAACAGCTTCTCCCAGTTGGGAAAAAGAAATTTTTTCGGTGAATGGATGTGCGGAGAAAATTCCAGAATCAACGCCGCCGGATCATCCAGGCGTGCCAGGGTCTGGCGATTGCCCTGCTCCTGCACCCCCACAACCTCAAAGGCGCTTTGCAGCGCGCGGGCGAAATTCTCGATTTCGCCGCGACTCATGCGCCGCCAACGCGGGTCGTCCAGGGGCAGCCGCCCGGCGGGATCGGTGAGAATCTGGTTCATGCGTAAGAAAACCCGAGGACAGGGAGAAAAAAACGGATGGTGAAAAAGCTTGGGAAAGTTTAAGCGAGGGGCGGTTGCAGAGTCAAGGCAGGGGAAAACTCCGAGAACCTTCTACAAAAGATTTGATCTTGAGTGGTTAGCCCCCAGCGCAAGATTTCTTTCAGAAATATCATTACGGAGCCAATTTCCGCTCCTTGCCCCTTGCCAGCCGCTTTCGATCATGGCAAATTACCGCTTCGTGTGAATTTATAATGAAATTAATAGCAGGAGGGAAATCTTGGCCATCGAAGATCCTTACCTCATCAATCCACGCAACCGCCGCCAATCCTTGCTCGGGGGATTCCGAGACACCTTCGGATCGCCCTTCTCAAACATCGATGACGAGCAAAGCGATCCTTTCGGGCGCGATCCCTGGGTAGAGCCTCCCACAGAGGCGGATCCACAACCCTGGCGCGGTATCGCCGTCGAAACCCTGCCCAGCGAGCTCAAAAAACAACTCACCCCTCATTACAGCGACTGGATCGTCGTCGATCCCGAACAGGCGCGCTACCGGCGCACCGGAGCGCAATTTCAACTCTTCACCCAGCAGAAAAAAGGCTGGGCGCCCATCGAGAATCGCGACAAGCTCGCCTTTGCGCAAAAACACTATGCCCTGATGCGCCGCAAATCAACCCTTGCCCAAGGCGGCGGGGCAGGCGATTTTGCTGCCGTCGCGCCTGGCATGGCGCCCGCCGTCTCCGCCGGCCGCGGCGAACCCACGCCCGGGGTGCGCATCAAATCTCCCGCAGACGGCGCCGTATTGCCCCTGGCCTCTCGCCGTCTGCCCCTCGAAGGTGACGCTTACGACGCCCAAAGCATCCGCGTGGTCTGGCACAATCTCGCCACCGGGCAAAGCGGCCAGTTCGTCCAAGCCACGCGCAGTCCCTTCGGCGCCTCCCAATGGCGCGGTCGCCTGGAGGCCGACGCCGCGGGCGATTATCTGCTCAGCGCCCGCGCCGAGGCGCCCGGCGGCAGCGATCTCCACCAGATTCAGGTGCGCCTGGTCGAAGAGGTCGTGCCCGTGGCCGAAATCCTCTACGAGCTGCGCACCAACACCTTCTATCTGCTCGAAGAAAAGGATTATGCGGCTCTCCAGGCCGCCGCCCGGCCCTTCGATGAGGCCATCGCCGCTCTCGACCAGGCCTACGCCGGCCGCGACGAAGAAAGCATCCAGCGCGCCAAGCAAAACCTCGACCGCACCCTGGCGCCTCTGGTCGACACGGGCGCCGAGACCTGTCACCTGACCGAGGTCATCGGCCTGCGCGGCGGCAAATACACCTATCTCGACACCCAGGACATCAAACTCACCTGGAAACATCACCGCATCAAGGACCTGACCCAGGGCACCCTCATCGACGGCGACAAACTCGACTTCGACAGGCTCAAGGACGTCTTCACCAAAAAGCATATTCAATTCACCTGGGATCTGGTCGAACCCCACAGCCAAACCCTGACCTCCTGGGCCGAAAGCGTCAATTGCCGCCTGAACAATCTGCTGCTGCCACCGGCCAATCCCAACCGTCGCTTCGACGTTTCGCCCCAGGCGCAAATCATGCGCTACACTCATGGCGCCAGCCTTAAAAACAGCGTCAACTTTGCCGAAAAAACCTTCGGGCTCAGCACTGAGATCACGCTCAATCTGACGCTGGCCCAAGCGCGCACCGACTTCAACGGCTACATCCCCAGGGCCAAAGGCCATCCTCTAAAATTCAGCTACCAGGTCGAGAGCGGCCCCCAACAGGGCCAGGTCAAGCACTTCGACTGCGGCCACATCCGCACCAAGCTGCAAGCCGCTCTCAACGGCTTTGCCGGAGCCAGCCTGCAGGTGGCCAACCAGGTGCAGTTCGATATTGCGCAAAGCGGCAATGTCGAAGTGCGCGGCGCCACGCGCAGCGATCCCGAGGAGAGCAACGGCCAAAGACTGGGCGGCGAAGCCTTTGCGGGGCTCAAACGCGGCTGCGAAGTCAGCGGCGCCGCCGAATGGCAAAACCCTGAGCGCGGCGGTGATTGGGGGACTCTGGCGCAGGTGGGGTACGAGGGGACGGTGGCATTGGGTGCTGGCGGCAAGCTGGATTTTTATATCATCTATGAAAGCGGGCGCTTCATCATCCGCGCCAATGCCCATCTGGTCTGGGGGCCGGGGGGCGGTGGTGGGTTTGTTTTTTCCGTCCACGCCGACAGCATCGCTGAGTTCTGCCTGTTTGTTTATCATCAGCTCAAGAACAACGATTTCAGTTTCTTGGATTTTATGACGCCCCGCGCGTTCGAGTATTTCCAGGCCCTGCGCACCTATGTGCTGTTGGCAGGCGGCACACTACGGGCAGCTTATGAGAGGGGGGAGGTTTTCTGGGATATCATGACCGAGAGGATTGCGTCTTCCCTCAGACTCCTCTTTGAAATTCCCGAAAAAATCGCCTCGTCCATTCAGACGGAAGCCCAGGCGCGCCAAGACGCCCTGGCGCTGGCCGATCGGATTCTGGCGCCGGAGAGCCGTGAGCTGATTCTCTTTCTGCCGCCCGAAGGCAAGGGGCAACTTCTTTTTGCCCTGTGCAAAAGCCACTGGCCCTTCCCCTTTCGGGCAGACGTGCAGGAAGACGCCATTCTCGTTATCCTGGGCACCATTCAGACCTGGCGCGAATACAAGGAAATCATGGAGCACCTCAGCATTGACGGCAGCCGCCTGCGGGTGAAACCTCTCGGGGACGCCGACGACCAAACCTGGCGCCACGGCGAGGCGTTCCTGCATCGCTTCCTAGACGGGGCGCAAAAAAACCAATTTCTCAGAATGAGAGAGACCCTGAACAAGGTATCCCAACTTCCCCATGCGCCCCAGGTGCACACCGCCGCCGTGCGCGATAATGGCATCGCGCTCGCGTAGGCACAGGAGAATAAAAGTGAAAAATTCATGGTTTGTGGTTCTGATGTTCGTCCTGAGCGCCTGCGCGCCGCTCAAAGCGGCTCAGGGCAAAAACATTTTCCAGCCAGCCCCGGAAATTCAAGCGCTGATCGAGCGTACTCTGGGCGATATGATTTTTGTCGAGAGGGGCAGTTTCATGATGGGTGATCCGGGGGAGGAACTAGAGGCGGCTTATGACGACAAAATCATCTACTTTTATTTGCCACGACAAGATTCCCGCCCCGCCCACAAGGTCACCCTCGACAGCTACTACATGAGTCGCTACGAGATCACCTACGGCGAGCATGACATCTTTACCNAACTAGCGGCGGCTTATGACGACAAAATCATCTACTTTTATTTGCCACGACAAGATTCCCGCCCCGCCCACAAGGTCACCCTCGACAGCTACTACATGAGTCGCTACGAGATCACCTACGGCGAGCATGACATCTTTACCGCCGCAACCGGACGTGAGCCGACCATGCAGCGCCAGTTCGGGGCCCCCTGGCGCTCACCCGAATACCCTGCCGGGGTGAGTTGGCAGGGGGCGCACGATTACTGTGCCTGGCTCGGCGAGCAGAGCGGGCTGCCGTTTGCGCTACCCACCGAGGCGCAGTGGGAATATGCGGCGCGCAGCCGGGGCAAGGTGGTGCCTTTCGCCACCGACACCGGTCTTATTGAGCCGGGCGTCAACTACACCGACGATTCCAACAGATATCCTTACCCTCCGGGAAAGTTTCCGCCCAACCCCTTGGGCTTTTACGACATGAGCGGCAATGTTTATGAGTGGGTGGCTGACTGGTACGATCCGGAGTATTACAGCAAGTCCCCAGGGATCAATCCCCAGGGTCCGGAAACGGGCACGGAAAAGGTCTATCGGGGCGGAGGTATTCGCAACTCTCCTGGAGGAAGCTCCGTCGTTATTCGAGGGAAAACATCAGAGTTGCTGAACTATGAAGTAGTTTCCTGGGGTTTCCGCTGCGTCATCAACACCGACCAACCGCTGCCGGTGAACGAGGGGCACTGAGGCTTGGCATAAACAGAGGTCGCCGATTAACTAGTGAGGGGGCCGATAGGGCCGATAGGGGGTCGGACCAAAGTAACTGACTGAAATAAAAAAGAATTTTCCCCAAAAAAACCTCAAAAACCACCCTATAGCTCGATTTTGGGGGGCAAAATCGGGCTTATGTTCTGCAATCGACATGAAATTGATCTGGGAGGGAGCTATGGCGCGGGCCAATCGACACTATGTCCCAGGTTGCATCTGGCACATCACTCACCGCTGTCACAAAAAAGAATTTCTTCTCAAATTCGCTCACGACCGCAACCGATTTGTTTTCTGGCTCGGCGAAGCACGCAAGCGCTATGGCCTGCAAATTCTCAACTACGTTGTGACCAGCAATCATGTTCACCTGCTGGTGAGGGATCAGGGCACGGCCAATTGCATCCCTTCGGCCATGCAATTGCTCGCCGGGCGCACCGGGCAGGAATACAATCAACGCAAACAGCGCAAAGGTGCCTTCTGGGAAGATCGCTACCATGCGACAGCCATAGAATCGGGTGAACATCTGTTACGCTGCTCGGTGTACATCGATCTGAACATGGTTCGGGCAGGCGCGGTAAGCCACCCGGAAGAGTGGAGACATGGTGGGTACCTTGAGATTCAGGGCCGGCGGCGTCGCAATCGACTCCTTGACCTTGATGTCTTGGCAAGTTCTGTCGGTATCGGCACCTTGACCGCACTGGCAGAGGTTCACAAAGAGTGGGTAAAGGAGGCGTTGCGCACCAATGACCTGGGGCGTAACGAGGCCTGGNCAAGTTCTGTCGGTATCGGCACCTTGACCGCACTGGCAGAGGTTCACAAAGAGTGGGTAAAGGAGGCGTTGCGCACCAATGACCTGGGGCGTAACGAGGCCTGGAGCCAAAGCCTTGCTGTCGGTAGCGAGGCGTTTGTTCTCGGGACACAGGATAGGCTCGGCGCGCGTGGCAAAAACCGCAACATTGAAGGACAGGGCGATTTTTTCGTTCTCCGTGAACCAGAAGAGAGCTATGGCGACGATTTCACCCCGAAAAATTAGCCTATAAGCGTGAAATACGCTTCTTTTTGGGCCTTTTTTGCTTAAATATCAATGGGTTGACTTGGTCCGACCCCACAAAAGCAGGTGATCGGATTCTGGCGCCGGAGAGCCGTGAGCTGATTCTCTTTCTGCCGCCCGAAGGCAAGGGGCAACTTCTTTATGCCCTGTGCAAAAACCACTGGCCCTTTCCCTTTCGGGCCGAAGTGCAGGAAGACGCCATTCTCGCCATCCTTGAGACCATTCAGACGCAAAATGAATATCGCGAAGTTATGGAGCATCTCACCATCGACGGCAGCCGCTTAAGGCCCCCAGGCCCGAGACCGTCCCCGACGAGTGGACCTGGCGGCAGGGCGAGGGTATTTTGTACCGCTTCCTCGACGGAGCGCATAAAAACCTATTTCTCAAGTTGAGAAAAGCTCTGATCAGAGTCTCCAGCCTGCCCGGTCAGGCAACAATCCATACCGCCGCAGTGCGCGACAACGGCATCGCCCTTGCTTAGCCAAAGGAGATCAAAGTGAAAAATTCATGGCTTGTGGTTCTGGTGTTTTTTCTGAGCGCCTGCACGCCCCTCAAAGCGGCTCAGGGCGGAAACATTTCCCACCTAGACCCCGAAATTCAAGCGCTGATCGAGCGTACTCTGGGCGATATGATTTTTGTCGAGGGGGGCAGTTTCATGATGGGTGATCCGGGGGAGGAACTAGCGGCGGCTTATGACGACAAAATCATCTACTTTTATTTGCCACGACAAGATTCCCGCCCCGCCCACAAGGTCACCCTCGACAGCTACTACATGAGTCGCTACGAGATCACCTACGGCGAGCATGACATCTTTACCACCGAAANAAGATTCCCGCCCCGCCCACAAGGTCACCCTCGACAGCTACTACATGAGTCGCTACGAGATCACCTACGGCGAGCATGACATCTTTACCACCGAAACCGGACGTGAGCCGACCATGCAGCGCCAGTTCGGGGCCCCCTGGCGCTCACCCGAATACCCTGCCGGGGTGAGTTGGCAGGAAGCGCACGATTACTGTGCTTGGCTCGGCGAGCAGAGCGGGCTGCCGTTTGCGCTGCCCACCGAGGCGCAGTGGGAATATGCGGCGCGCAGCCGCGGCAAGGTGGTGCCCTTCGCCACCGATACAGGTCTTATCGAGCCCGGAGTCAACTATCCGCCTTCCACCAGATATCCTTTCCCCGTCGGAAACTTTCCGCCCAACCCCCTGGGTTTTTACGACATGAGCGGCAATGTTCAAGAGTGGGTGGCTGACTGGTATGATCCGGCTTACTACAGCAAGTCGCCAGAACACAACCCGCAGGGGCCGGAAACGGGCACGGAAAAGGTTTATCGGGGCGGAGGCTCGAAATGACAACCGAAAATTGACCACCTGTGATCACCGAAATTTGACCACCCCCGTTGGTTGAAAATTACTTCTTTTTCTCGGGTTGTGGGTGGTTG
>NZ_JWJD01000013.1 GCF_000820505.1 Geoalkalibacter ferrihydriticus DSM 17813
CCCGCAACTGCTTTTCACCGCTGAGCACGCCAAGTGCGCTGAGTCAACCCTTACAATCAACAATCTTTTCTCAAGGTTTTTTCTCTGCGCTCTTCGCGCCCTCTGCGGTGAATCCAGCCTTTGCTTGTGCCCTATCCGCTCTTATCCGCTCTTATCCGGTTTCATCCGCCTTTTCCGCGTCCTCAAAACCAATGGAACGCAGATTTACAGGATGAACGCAGATTTAAAACCCNCCCGCAACTGCTTTTCACCGCTGAGCACGCCAAGTGCGCTGAGTCAACCCTTACAATCAACAATCTTTTCTCAAGGTTTTTTCTCTGCGCTATTGGCGTCCTCTGCGGTGAGCCCAGCCTTGCTTTTGCCTTATCCGCCTTGATCAGATTTGATCCGTGTCCCATTGCCTTTGCTTGTGCCTTATCTGCTCTTATCCTGTTTTACCATCAGCCCATTCCAGCACTTGCCGCGCAAAATCCTTAAAATCGTCAAGGTGCTCGGTGATAATCCGATAAACGATGAGCCAATCAATTTTTTGATATTCATGAACTGCGATATTGCGGAAGCCGACGGCGTTTTTCATTCGTAATGCCGTATGTTCCGAAATGATCCCAAGGTCGTGCAATCGGTCAAAACCCTCGCCCATCGTGCTTGGTGCCGGGGTGTTGTGCTGCGCGACGACATGCGCGGCGATATCGACACAGGTTTGAACGGCGCGCTCCAGATTCAGGGTAATGATGTCCTGTGCGTCCAGATCTTTTTGGAGCAAATCGACGCTTTCCGGCGTCTTGGCGGCAACGCGCGCCAGACATCGCTGCAGGGCATCGAGCTTGGTCAGCAGAATCATCGAAGCCATTGCGCGCTCCTGTGCTCCAGGATCTGTCGGACGTAGGGCATCATGTCAGCCTGGTTGTACCAGAGACGTTTGAGCAGGCGGGCATAAAGCTCATGGTCGGCGTTTTTGACGATAACGGCCTGACAAAGTGCCTGTTCCAGAATCAATCCGGAGACATCCTGCAGATCGACCAGATCGACTTCGCGTTTCAACGCAGACGAGAGAGCCTGAGATAGCCGAACCTTGGTATCAACATTGAGCTTTTGTTTACCTGCGACGGCGATATCGACATCACTGCGGGTGGTCAGCCGTTGCTGGGCGGCGGAACCGAACAGGGTGCTGAATCGCACTTCTGGGAAGTCGCTCAGGGTATGGTTGATGATGTCGATCATTTGGTCAAGCTTCATGCTAAAACCTCAATGGGACCCAGATTTACAGGATGAACGCGGATTTAAAAACCTTTAAGTCATCTTTACCGCTGAGTACGCCAAGGGCGCTGAGTAAACCCCTATATTTTCTCAAGGTCTTTCCTCCGCGCTCTTCGCGCCCTCTGCGGTGAGCCAAGCCTTTATCCCGCCTTTTCAGACGTGATCCGTGTCCCCAGGTTTTTTGCTTTGATCAAGTATATTCCATCCTCATTGTCGACTGATCAATTCAAATTTTTCCGGGTTCCGCAAAATCTTTGTACTTAAATCGATATCAAGGTCCGGCCAATAAAAGTGGCCGGGACTTTCAAGGTTCACATTGAAAATTTTCTTCAACTCAACATCCCTGAACCAGGGAAATTTCTCGAATGGCACAAAGAATTCACTTCCCTCATACAGCAGCCAGAAGCCGTGCCGGGAAATGTTAGTTACTTCCAAGGAAGTGTTTTTTCCACGCGCTGCGGATTGCATCCTGTCGCTCCTCAACGATTTTCTGAAGTCTCATCAACTGCCGCTTGTTTAAGCCAACATAATCAGACAAAGACACGGTCGGTTCAATCCAAAACTTCGCCTCACCTTCCGGGGAAACAACATGCACATGAATCCGTTCTTCTTCACGGCTGAAAAAGAAAAATCGATATTTCCCTTCTCGAAAAATTGTTGGGCTCATTGAACAGCTGCCTCAAAAAATATTTGCGATGTTCAATATCAATTGTAAACATCTAAACATCAATGGGACACGGATCAAGTCTGATCAAATCGGATTTAAAACCCGCAACTGCTTTTCACCGCAGAGTACGCCAAGGGCGCTAAGTAAACCCTTATAATCAATAATCTTTTCTCAAGGTTTTTCCTCCGCGCTCTTCGCGCCCTCTGCGGTGAGCCAAGCCTTTATCCCGCCTTTTCAGATTTGATCCGTGTCCAATTGCCCTGTTTTTATCGGGATCCGTCTCCCCAGGGTTCACACCTCGGCGACCGCTGACAGGCGGCCGTTGACCGAACTCATTGCCTTGTCGTAAATATCCTCATACACCGCTGTCGTCACCTGCCAACGGTGATGATCGATGACCCACTGAGGCGCTTCGCGGCGGATGTGGTCGCACAGGTCCGTATCTCCGGCGACGTCGCGCAGGGCCTGGGCGAGGGCATCGACGTTGCCGGCGGGAAACAGGATGCCGTTTTGGCCGTGGCGGATCAGTTCGCGATGTCCGCCGACGTCGCTGGCCACCAGAACCTTGCCCATGGCCATGGCCTCCAGGGGTTTGAGGGGTGTGACCAGATCGGTGAGGCGCATGGGATAGCGCGGATAGACGAGCACGTCAAGCATGGAATAAACACCAGGCACGCGCTCGTGCGGAATACGGCCGGGCATGACCACGCGGTCGGCGAGGCCGAGTTCGCCGACGAGCTGCCAGAGTTCGGGTTCGGTTTCACCGCCGCCGACGAGCAGCAGCACGGTGTTTTTGTCTTCGCGGCAGGCTTCGGCGAAGGCGCGCACCAGCAAATCGAGCCCTTCGTAGCGGTAAAAGGAGCCGATGAAGCCGATGACTTTTTTACCTTTCAGCCGCCATTTTTCGAAATATTCGGCATCGGGCGGCGTGGGTTTGAAGTCGTCGGGATTGACGCCGTTGAACACCGGCGTGATCTTGTCTTCGGCGATGCCGCGCTTGACCAGATCGTGCTTGAGACCGTTACAGAGGATCGCGACCTGGTCCGCCCGGTGGCAGACCCGCGTTTCGAGACCGCGCACCAGCTTGTATTTGCAGGAGCCCTCGGCATAGCTGCCGTGATCGACGGCGGCGTCTTCCCAAAAGGCGCGAATTTCGTACACCATGGGCAAACCCAGTTTGCGCGCGGCACGCAGGGCGGGCATGGCGTTGAGCACCGGCGAATGGGCATGGATGAGATCAGGTTTTTCGCGCGCGGCCACTTCAAGGATACGCTGGGTGAGCGCACGCATCATGCGCCCTTCGGTGAGAAAGGGCACCTCGCTTTCCTCGACACGTCCGGTGCGATAATAGGTGAAGTCGCCGATCACCTCGCGCGGCGCCCACTCGCCTTTCCAGTTCTGTTCATGCTTGGGCGCGGTCACCACCACCGGCTGCCAACCCCGCGCACGCTGGGCGCGAAAGATGCTCTGGCTGCGGAAGGTGTAGCCGCTGTGCAGGGGCAGGCTGTGATCGAGTACGTGGAGTATTTTCATAGCGTATGTCCTTGCGTGATTATCATTTTACCCGTAGGGGCGACCCGGTGGGTCGCCCTGGGCGAGGCAGCGCCTCGCCCCTACGATTATCGTGCGTTCAAACAGGGCGCACATCGGTGCGCCCCTACACCATCCGTTGCAATATATCCACAATACGTCCTGCCGCTTTTCCATCCCACAACGGCGGAACCTGTTTTTTCTCGGCCTGGCCGCCCAACACCTTGGCGGCGGCGGCGAGGATCTGGTGTTTATCCGAACCCACCAATTGGTTGGTGCCGGCGGTGACGGTGATGGGGCGCTCGGTGTTGTGGCGCAGGGTGATGCAGGGGACGCCGAGCACCGTGGTTTCTTCCTGGATGCCGCCGGAGTCAGTGAGGACGATGCGGGCATCTTTGTTGAGCTTGAGAAAGTCGAGATAGCCCAGGGGTTCGCTGAGAATGAATCCCTGGCTGAGAAGTGCGTCCAGGCCGAATTCGCTGATGCGCTTGCGGGTGCGCGGATGAATCGGGAAAACCAGAGGCAGATCGCGGGCGATGGTGCTCAAGGCTTCGAGAATGCCGCGCAGGCTCTCCGGTTCGTCGACGTTTGAGGGGCGATGCAGGGTGACGACACCGTAGTTCCTGGCTTCAACGCCGAGTTGCTGCAGAATGGAGGATTCATCGGCGCGTTGCACGTGCTTCATCAAGCTGTCGATCATGGTGTTGCCGACGAAGAAAATCTTTTCATCGGCGATGCCTTCCCTGCGCAGATGCTCGCTCGCCAGCTCTTCGGTGGTGAAGAGAAAATCGGCCACGCTGTCGGTCATGAGGCGGTTGATCTCTTCGGGCATGGCGCGATCGAAACTGCGCAGGCCCGCTTCGACATGGGCGACGGGGATGCCGAGCTTGGCGGCGGCGAGAGTTGCGGCGAGCGTTGAATTGACATCGCCGACGACGATCACCACATCCGGCCGTTCGCGCTCCAGAACCGGCTCAATGCGCATGAGCACTTCGCCGGTCTGACGCGCATGACTGCCGCTGCCGACCTCGAGATCGACATGGGGCTTGGGCATTCCGAGATCGACGAAAAAGAATTGACTCATCTTCTCGTCATAGTGCTGACCGGTATGCACAAGCACATAGTCGATGCCGCGCTGTTTGAGTTCATCGATGATGGGCGCGATTTTCATAAAATTGGGCCGCGCCCCGACAACACACAGAACTTTCATAAAATCCTCAAAAGCAAAGAGCTTTGACAGGATGAACAGGATTAGACAGGTTTATTTTCAAACGCTTTGACAAACAAATCCTGGCCATCTTGTTCATCCTGTCGATTTTAATTCAGTAATTTTTCAAGTTTCTCCATATTTCGCCGCCAATCGAAGTTCTCCACCACGAACTTGCGGCCAGCGTCCCCAAGTTCCCGGCGCGCTCCGGGGTTGTTGCACAGATCGATGACCGCGGCGGCGATACTCTCGGCGCTATCAGCGATCAGTAGATGTTGGAGGTCTTTGGCGCCGACGCCCTGGGCGGCTTTGGTAGTGGTGACCACGGGGCGCTCCATGGCCATGGCTTCAAGAACTTTGTTCTGGACGCCGCGGGCCAGGCGCAGGGGGATGACACAGACATCGGCCTTGGCGTACCAGGGGCGGATGTCGTCGACAAAACCGGTGACCGTGACGTTGGGCATTTGGCCGAGAGCCTGCACCGCGGGGGTTGGTTTGCCGCCGACGATGTAAAAATGCGCATCGATGCCGGCCTTGGTGATACGCGGCAATATCTCGCGGCAGAACCACACCACGGCATCGACATTGGCGTGATAATCCATGGCGCCGGTGAACACGAGATTGGTGGGGGAATTCTCCGTAGGGGCAACGCATGCGTTGCCTTGGGCGAGGCATGCCTCGCCCCTACGGGGATCGGGGTTGAAAAATTCAAAATCCACCCCGTTGCCGACCACCTCGATATTACGGGCGTCCGGCATCTGATTTTTGAACAATTGCGCTTCGTTGTCGGTGATAAACACCGAATGATCGAATTCGCGGTTGACGCGCGACTCGTAAGCCAGGAGCCGTTTCTGCTCCAGGCCATAGACGATGTTCATGGGAAATTTGGCGTCCTGGGCATATTGCCCCCATTTGTCCGAGTCCACGTCGCAAAAATCCATGATGAGTCTGGGGCGGCGCTCCTTGCTCCACACATCGGATCGATACACATATTCCGCCATGGGACCGGAGAAGCAGACGATGGCGTCAAAGGTTTGCGCTTGTGCCCAGGCATCGATCTGCTGCTGCAGATTTGAAGAATAAAAATAGGGCAAACTCAATGGCTTGCCGATCAACATCTGAGAAACGGCTTTAACTTTTTGCACGGGTGGATTGATCTGCACAAAGGCTAAATCAACGCAGTATTCGCGCAATGCGTCGACGTGCTGCATGTCCGCCGGGTCATCGACCAGGAAGGCGAGGTGTAGATCGTGGTGTTCAGCGAGATATTTGACCTCGTTGAACGAGCGGATCTTGTCACCTTTGTTGGGCGGATAGGGAATGCGATGACAGATGTATAAAATCTTCAAAAGCTAAAATCCTTAGAGCATTTCTCACCGCAGAGAACGCGAAGGGCGCCGAGAGAACCACTCTCAAAGTTTTTTTCTCTGCGCTCTTTGCGACCTCAGCGGTGAATGTGTTTCTAAGCCAAATACTTCGCCAACGGCGGTCCAACGATCTTCGTCAACCCGAATGGCATCTTGCGCCACATCTCGATTTTTTTCTGGTACTTCGGGTTGGTGGGGCTCAGGTTCGGCATTTCTTTTTGTCCGACCAGCAGATACTGGTACGCCAGGGGCTTGGGCTCGAAACCCCAGTGCTTTTTGAAGCTGTAAGAGCCGGTATCGACTTTGCTGCGGCCGTAGTCGAACACCTGGTAACCTGCTTCACAGCCGCGGCGCATGAGTTCCCAGTACATGAAGTCGTTGGGGCCCAGGGCGCGGGCTTCGAAGAGCGAACCGGCGTAGTAAGGCATAACGCGGTCTTTGAAGAAAAAGCACAACACTGCGGCAATCGGCTTGCCTTGAGGACTGAGCACCACCAGAAGGTCGGATTTGTCGCCGAACACCTCCAGGAATTTGCCGAAAAATCGGCGCGGAAAAATCGGCGTGCCGAGATTGTGATAGCTGCGCGCCATCATCTCGTAAAAAATCGGCAGCAGGTGGTGTCCGGTTTCGGCGCTGAGGCCGCTTTTAAGGGCCTTGCGCACGACGGCGCGGGATTTGCGCGGAATAGCGAGCAGATTGACTTCGGGATCGGGGTCGATGGCTTTGCTGAAGTTGACGTAGAGATCCTTGGTCGGCAGATCGGCCAGTCCTTGGGTGTTCTTGAGTTCGACATAGTCGACGCCGAATTCCCGCGCCACTTCCCCTGCCCTGGCCAGCAGCGCCACGGCGATTTCGGTGCTGTCGGCCACCGGGCCGCCGAGTTCGGCAAAAGGCACCGAAACCAAGGAGTCGCCAAACAGGCGGCTCTTAATGCGCACCAAGGGCAGCACCCCGACAATGCGCGGACGACCGCCGTTGCTAGGTGCCTCTTCAGCGAGAAGGTAACAGCTCGGATGGCCGAAACTCTCGTCGACGACGCGCTTCCATTGGGTGAGATGAAAGATCGTGCCCTCCGGGTGAGACATGATGTAGTCGTCCCAGGCGTTGGCGTCGTTTTGTTGGAAACTGCGAATGCGCATAAAAACCTTTTACAATCGGTACCAAAACCACTTGACAGGATTTACGGGATTCACAGGATTAAAACCCAAGGAAAAACCGGGTTAAGGATTTAAAAAAACCTGTCAATCCTGTTAATCCTGTCGTTTTTTTGTATTTTCAATTGATCTCAAAAACCTCACGGATCGGCGCGAAGCGAAAATCCTTGAGCAGTTGTACGAACCGCCTTTCCGTCCGGTCGAGGTTGAGATAATGACGGAAATTGCTTTTCCACCCGGCCCCGTGCATACGTGGTTGCGCGGGATCGAGTTCCCAGGGGTGGAGGTAGAACACAAAGGGTTTCTCTTCCCCCCGGTTGATGCTGTTGAGCCCCCAGCGGGTGACGGCGTAGGGGAACAGGCGAAAGTAGCCGCCGCCTGCGATGGGGATGTTGCGCCCACCGACACGCACCGTGGACACGGGGATGGAGCGCAGGGCGGTACACTGCGGCGTCGCACTCGGCAGCGGGCACCAGGCGCCCTCGGTATTTTTGACCGCCATGCAGTCAAAACGCGGCCAGTGCGGCATGCCGTAAAAATCATGCTTTACGGGACAGATGCTTGAATCGTAAAGGTAACCGGCACCATACAGCTCATCGAAGGCCCAGGGTGTGCGCTCGGAAATGGAATAACTCGGGGCGCGGTAGCCAGTGACCGCTTGCCCACATAAATCTTCAAGCAGGTCCTTGCTGCGGCGAATGTCCTCACGAAAGGCCTCGGGCTCGAGAAAACAGATGCGCTGATGGCCGAACCCGTGGCTGGCGACTTCATGGCCCGCGGCGGTGATACGGCGCACCAAGTCGGGACAGCGCTCGGCGACCCAACCGAGAATGAAAAAGGTCGCACGCACGTTTCCGGCGGCCTCGAGGATGTCAAGCACACGCTCGGTATTGGCTGCAACGCGCCATTCGCGGGAATCCCAAGTGTCGGGCGGACTGACCCGCTCAAAGGCGGAGACCTGGAAATAGTCCTCTACATCGATGCTGAGAGCATTCAGGGTCATCCGAAAATCCGCTTGAGAAGACCCGGCTGGGGCCGCGGCGGCGCGGCCGATTGCACGCTGGGCACCGGACGGTTCTTGTACACCTTGAACTGCACTTTCAGTCCTTCAATGTCGTCCTGCAATTGTTGGATGGTTGTGTAGATCAGGCTGAGATCACTGGAAAATCCCTCGAAGGTGGAAGCGAGATAGGGATTGTTCTCGTCCAGCACGGCAGTCTCTCGGGGCGCCCCTTGTCCATTTTGAATTTTTTCTTCCAGGCTCTGCATCTGGGCGAGAACTTTTTCCAGTAGATCCATGGCCGGCAGTGCATTCTGCTCGACGACTTTGGGAACCGCGACACGGTCGGCCCAATAGCGATGATCGAAGTCGAGATCGCCGAGGACGTCGCGCGCGAGTTCGAGGTCGAGTTCACAGGTTTCTTCAGCATAGGCGGCGACCAGAAGAAAGTCGCAGATAATGTTGATCAGCCTCGGGATACCCCGGCTGTAGCTATGAATGGCATCGAAGACTTCAGGGCTGGTGGAGACGGCGTCCCGATTGCCCGCCTTTTCCATGCGATGCAGGACATATTCTTCAACTTCGACTCGACTTAACGGCTCAAGGTGGCAGCTGACGCTGATGCGCTGACGCAACTGGCGCAACTCGGGGCGCGCTATGATGGTGCGGATCTCGGGTTGCCCGACCAGAATGATCTGCAGCAGCTTGGCGTTGTCGGTTTCAAGGTTGGAGAGGAGGCGGATTTCCTCCAGGTGATCGGGGCTGAGGTTTTGTGCTTCATCAACGATGAGGATGGGTTGCAGCCCCTTGCTGTATTCGTCGATCAGAAAATTATTAAGATCGCGGATCAGCTCACCCTTGCCTTTGCCCTCGACAGGCAGACCGAAGTCCTCGTTGATGAGAGCGATCAGTTGTTCGGAGTCGACACTGGTATTAAATACGATGGCCAGAGGCGTTTTTTCACGAATGCCGCGCACCAGGTTGCGCACCAGCGTGGTTTTGCCGGAACCCACCTCGCCGCTGAGCAGAATGAAGCCGACCTTTTCCTTGATGCCGTAATCCAGATAGGTCAGAGCCTTCTTGTGCGACTTGCTCGGGAAGAGAAAGTCGGGATTGGGAACGAGTTCGAAGGGTTTGCAGTTGAAGTTGAAAAAATTTTCGTACATTAATCATCCTTTAAATCAGGCAGGACAAGAGGGAGTGCCCTTTGGGGTAAAAGCCTTGACGGGATTTACAGGATTTACAGGATAAAAACCTCATGAAAAATCAGAAGTCCTTGGTAATCCCTGCTCATCTAGTTCATCCTGTCGATGTTTTTGTTTTTTAGGCTTTGTCTTTTTTTACTCCCGCATTCCAGACATCATTTTTAATTTTGTCAAAAAACAAACCGCATCTCCGCCCACACAATGTTGTTGGTGTAGTCGTTAGCGGGGAAATCCGAGTCGTTTTTATTCCAGGTGTGGCCGAGATGAAACCGGCCGATACGCATGTCGCGATACAAGCCCAGGCGTGTGCCGTAGCGATCATAGGTTTCCTGGAATTCACCGGGACCACTACGGTCATAGCGGGTGAACCGAATCAGGTAGCTCAGGCCCATCCTGTTTGTCCAGGGCCATTCGCCTGCGACGGATACTCCGCGTGAATCGTCGGAACGATCCTGGATGAGATAATCGCTCTCGCGGTAGAAAACCGACCAGCGCGACGTAACGCGTGGGGTGAACTCGATGAAAGCAACATAGTTTTTGCTTTCAATGAGACCGTCGCGCACGGAAAAGCTGGTGGTTTCATCGTAGCGGGCACCGACGACTTTTTCGGGGCCGAGCAGGTAGCGAACGCCACCGCCGAAAAGATCGAGGGTCTGGCTGGGCCGTTCGGTGTAATCGACCCAGCCTCTGCCGTAAAAGGTATCAAAGGTCAAACGGTTGGTGGGCGTCCAGACAAGGCTGGCACGTGCATCGGTGCGATCGAATTCCTGATCGGCACCGGGCGCTCCGGCCAGGGCAGTGGCATCAGGCCGATAGAGAGAATGACTGCCGGACAGGGAAGCCTGCACTCGGGGGCTGATCTCTTTCGTCAGCGTCATTCGACCGGTGTGACGTTCATGGTCGATACCGCGATCACTATCGTACCAGACATTTTCATAGACATAATCGGTGCGAAAAGTAAGGGTGCTGGTTGGTTCCAAAATAAAATAGGGATTAACCCGCAAACGGTTGGAGTCCGTCAGGTTGACCAGGTCGCTGTCGATTCCGGAACGGTCCCCCTCATCAATAGTGACCCGCTCATAGACATTGGACACCGAGAGAAAAAGCATGTTCCGATAAATTCGAAAAGTGCTGCCGAGGTCGATCCGCTGAGTTTGGCGCAATGAAGTCTCGTTGCGCTCGTCATGCTCGAGATAAAATCGGAATCTCAGATTGTAATCAAGAGATAGCGTTGCCGGTCGCGTCTCCCAGGTAAGACGCACCCCCGGCATAATCGTGGTGATAAAATCGGATATCTTGTCGTCGGAACTCAGCTCGATATTGTCGTTGTATTCCTGGCGCACCAGCAATTGGGGAGAGATTCGAAAGGCGGCCGAAGCTTCCGCGACGAGAAACAGGCACAGGAGAAAACCTCCGACAAATTTCAAAAAACACCATTTCATCAAAACACCCAACCGGTAGGGGCGCAGCATGCTGCGCCCTCAAATAAAATCATCAGCCGCATGGGCACGGTGCGCCCCTACCCAATCACAACACATCCCACCGCGTGGGCGCATGCATGCTGCGCCCCTACGATTTTTGTGCGTATTTGTAATAGCCGTAATAACCGTAGTAGCCGCTGCCCGTGATGCCGCCATCGATGTCGTTACACACCACGCCGAGAAGGTTGGAACTTTTAAGGGATGCCAAGGCCTCCTTGAGCTTGTCGAAGGGGGTATAGTCCTGCCGCGCGACAAAAACCACCGAATCCACCAGATGGGCGAGAATCTGTCCTTCGGCAAAAGGCAGCAGCGGCGTTGAGTCGACAATGACGAAGCGATCGCTGTAACGGGTCTTGACTTCCTGGAGCAACTTGGCCATGCGCACGGAGGAAAAAACCTCGACGGGATCTTTCACCGGGCGCCCGGCAGGAAGCACCGACAACTTGCCGATGCCGGTCTTGACCAGGACCTCGCCGACGTCGACACCATCAAGAATACAGTCGGCCAGTCCGACGCCGGATTGAAGACCAAGGTAACTCATGATGGTGGGGCGCCGCAGATCGGCTTCGATGAGCAAAACCGTATGGTCATATTCCTGGGCAAGGGTGATGGCCAGATTGAGAGCGGTCACTGTCTTGCCCTCACCGCCGACGGTGCTGGTAACGAGCAATGAATTGCGGCTCTGTTCACTGCGGGTCATTTTAATCAACAGCGATTTGAGCTTGCGGTACTGCTCGGAAATGGGCGAATTGGGGTCGTTGGCGGTCACCAGGCAGGGATTAGCCACAGACGGACGCGGCACCTGCTCAAAAGCTGCATAGTTGGGCACCCCGGTCGGAATAGCCGATGGATTCGACGATGCTTCAACATCCATACGCGGCTGCGGCTCCGAGTGTTCTCCCGCCCGTTTCTGCGCTGCCCTTTCCAGGGCCTTTTCGATACGACTCATGATCTATCCTTGCTATTCATCAGTTTATGAAGCGAACTACTTTTGCAACGACCTGATCCAGGTTGGAATCGACAATGAAGCGATCGATAACCCCCATACCCAAGGCATCGTGGACGAGAAACATTCCAATAACCAGAAACCCGCAGCCGGCGCAGGCGTAACGTGCCATATTGAATTTTTTGGTCCGCGCTTGCTTGACTGGATCGGGAATGGTTGGAATCTCAGCCAAAATGGGTACCCCGAGTTGACGCAGGGCATCGATATCCTTAAAGCGTCCGTCGATCATTTCGAGGAGGACAACCAGAGCTAAACCGGCGCCGAAACCGACGAAGACCCCAAGCAACATGACTTTAAAACGGTCGATGCTGACGGGCGTACGGGGCAGAACCGCGGGGTCGACAATACGGAAATTGGTTGTTTTGTCCGCGACCTCCATTTGCTTGGAAACTTCTGTCACCCCCTGCCGCTCAAGAAGTTGCTCATAGAGCCTGAGATAACTGTTACGCTCACGCTCCAGATCGGCGAGAAGCTTTTTTTCCTCGGGAAATTCACGCAGTTTTGACTGGTTGTCCTGAACAAGTGCATAGAGCTCACGCTCGCGGGCCTCAAGAGCCTGGAATTCGGTTTCGCGTGCATTGAGCCGCATCTTGAGATCGACGTAAATAGGATCGTCCAGCGGATTGAATTCAACCGCATGAGCTACGGGCTCAAACATGGCTTGGTCAGGATTGCTCGCCTCAGCTTCGAGAATGGCCTCGATGCGGGCATCGAGGCGCACGATTTCCGGGTGGCGCTCGTTGTAAACCTGCAGCATTTCCTGCCGGCGCGATTCTAATTGCGAAACGAGAGCATTCCCCCCTGAACCGGTACCGGCAAGAGCAAAAGGATTGCTGGGGTTTTGTGCCGAAAATTCCTGCATCATGTCGAGTTGTCGACGAATGGTGGCCAAGGTTGCCAGCATCTCGTTTTTCTGCATTTTGATTTGCTCAAGACCCTCTTCGGCCCGCCTTATGTTTTCAAGCAGGGCGGCTTCACTGACCGTGGAGTAGATTTCCCGGTCTCGGCGAAACTGGATGACCCGATCTTGCGCGTCGTCAAGGCGTTTTTTGAAAAAGGTAAGCTGCTCGCTGATGAAGCGCCCGGCGCCGAAGGCTTCCTCGCGCTTGGAGGCAACGTTTTCTTCGACGTATGTGCCGACCAGTGCATTGATAAAATCACGTGCGAAAGCCGGATTTTCATCTCGCAGAGAGACAATGAAGAGGTCATTGCCGCGCATGTTGATGCGGGTAGCCCCTTGATATTTCCGGATCAACCCTTCGAATTGCTCCGGGGTGGTAAGGTCGGCATCCAACTTTCGCAGGGTGCGCGAGATCAGGTCACGACTCAGCATATAATGTCGGAGCACCCGAATACGATCATCCATGGACGGAGCAATAGTGATGCCCCTGAGCAGGCTGTCGATCATGTTGCGCTCGATAAAAACCGTCGTCGATGCTTCATACTTTTTGGTCATAAAAAAGCTGCCGGACGCGATAACCGACATGACCAGAAGCGACGTAAACAAAAAGACAAATCGCCTCTTGTAGGCGAGAATCAGATATTTTTTGACTTGCGTTAGCGGATTATCCATGACGACCCCTTAAAAAATCCCTTCACTGACGACGACCATGTCACCACGGCGCAACTCGATGTTCTGGCTGAGGTCGCCCTGGCGCATGAGATCGCGGGCGTTAACACGGATTTCGTCCATCTGGTTGCCATTTTTACGCAGCACCACGACCCTGTTTTCCCGAGCAAACTTGGTGAAGCCGCCAGATTCGAGAATGGCATCGAGAATGCGAATGCCTTCCCGATAAAACACATACTGGGGGTTGCCGACCGCGCCCATGATATAGATCTTCATCCTTTCGTTATCGGGAATATAGATCATGTCGTCGGTCTGCAATGCAACATCCGCATCAAAGTCACCGTTGATAAACAGGTTGTAAAAATTCACATCTACCTGCTCACGGTTCCGCAGGAGGTAAGCCCGCTCAAGGTCGGCGCGTTGCAGATCGCCCAGGTTGGTGAGAAACTTAAGCAAGGTGGTACGCGCGGGAAGATTGAATGAACCCGAACTCGCCCCGCCACCAAACACGTAAACCTTGTTGTTGGTGATGTTGGTCACGGCGACAGTGACAATGGGTTTGCGCACAAAGGCCGTCAATTCTTTGGCCAGTTTTTCGCTCAACTGCGTCGGTGTGTAGCCGGTCGCAACAATATCACCGGCTGCGGGCAAGGTGATCTTACCGTCGGGACGCACGGTAACCGAACTTGAAAGCTCGGGTGAACCCCACACGGAGATCTGCAACCCGTCGCCGTCACCGATGACATAATCGGCATCAACATCAGCAGCCCAGAGGGTCGGCACAAAGAACAGAGTAAAAGCGAGGACGAAGAACAAGTGTTTCATAATGGCTCCTGATATTTTGTTCAAAAAAAACCTGCAAGATCTATGGATACACTAATCTACTGACAACAACCCTTCTTTACCGCCGAGTACGCCGAGAGCGCCAAGAAAACCTTTGAGATTTTTTGTGCTTTTCTCCAAGCGATTCTCCGCGTCCTTGGCGCTCTCTGCGGTGAATCGAACTTGATCTGAAGGGCTGTCCTTGGTCATTTGTCCCTTGTCTTTTTGTTGAAAACCATCAAGCCCAAAAGTCTTTTTTACCGCTGAGAACGCTGAAGTCGCCGAGAAAACCTTTGAGATTTTTTTGTCCTTTTCTCCACGCGATTCTCCGCGTCCTTGGCGCTCTCTGCGGTGAATCGAACTTAATTCGTGTCCCCCTGTCCATTGGGTTAGCGGGCGCCGCGGCCGAAAAGTACAACTTTGATGGTTTCCATGACGATGAGAATGTCCATGAGGATGGACAGGTTCTTGATGTAGTAAAGGTCGTAGCGCAGTTTTTCCAGGGAATCCTCAACGGAGGCGCCGTAGGGATACTTAACCTGCGCCCAGCCGGTGACGCCTGGTTTAACAAAATGGCGCTTGGAATAATAGGGAATTTTTTCTTCGAGCATCTGAACAAATTCGGGACGCTCGGGGCGGGGACCGACAAAGCTCATATCGCCTTTGAGTACATTGAACAATTGCGGAATTTCATCAATGCGGGTTTTACGCAGGAAATTGCCGACGCGCGTAACGCGCGGATCGTTTTGTTGTGCCCAGACCGCGCCGTTTTTTTCGGCATCCTGGGTCATGGTGCGGAATTTAAACAGCATGAATTCTTTTTCGCCCTGACCCACCCGGTTCTGACGGAAAAATACCGGGCCCCGCGAATCGAGCTTGATGGCCAAAGCGACCACCGGCATCAGGGGTGCGGCCAGAATGATGCCGGTGAGACTGAAAAGCACATCGAGAACGCGCTTGTAGCAGCGAATGAAGCGGGTGACGCGAAAGCCGTTGGAAAAAATAAACCAGCTCGGATTGATGTTTTCGACCAGCAGTTTTCCGGTTAGTTGCTCATAAAAATTGAGGGCATCGATCACCTCGACCCCGCTGAGCTTACAGCGAAGGATCTCGCGCACCGGCAGCACTCCGCGGCGTTCGGCCAGGGAAACGATGATCTTGTGGGCCTTGGTGCGCTTGACGGTTTCGAAAATCTCGTCGCTACTGCCGACGACACTGGTGTCGGGAACACTTAGAGCTTCATTGCCGGGACGGATATAGCCGGCAAAGACATAATTGTGGCGCACGCTGGGCATGATCTCTTCGATCTTTTTTCCCAGGCTGCCATTGCCGAGAATCACGATCCTCTGAGCGAGGCCGGGAAAACTCAGCAGCAGGCCGTGGCAGTGATGCCAGACGAATTGTCCGATGCCGAACAGCCCCAGGGCCATGAGCAGAATGCCGCGACCGACCAGGATGTCGGGGAAAATGTAATAAAGAGCCGACAGAACAAAGAAGCCGAGGGTGATGGAGATACTGATGCGCACCGCAATTTCAGTTTTACTGAGTTCACGCTCATGATTGTAGAGTTCGACAAAAAACCCGCAGAGTGGGGTAAGTTGAAAAAATCGGACACCAACGTGTACCCTATCAGCGGAGGTGTTCAACATGAGCAAGAGATCGAATGGCCGCTACTCCAAAGAGTTCAG
>NZ_JWJD01000014.1 GCF_000820505.1 Geoalkalibacter ferrihydriticus DSM 17813
CTTGATCGAACCGGGCTTGGCCAAAACCTGCCCACGCTCGACGTCCTCGCGCTTGACGCCGCGCAGCAGAATCCCCACATTGTCGCCGGCCTGACCCTGGTCGAGCAATTTGCGGAACATCTCGACACCGGTAACCACGGTCTTGACCGTGGGCTTCATGCCGACAATCTCGACCTCCTCGCCGACCTTGACGATACCGCGCTCAACACGTCCGGTCACCACGGTGCCGCGACCAGAGATGGAAAAGNGGCTTCATGCCGACAATCTCGACCTCCTCGCCGACCTTGACGATACCGCGCTCAACACGTCCGGTCACCACGGTGCCGCGACCAGAGATGGAAAAGACGTCCTCGATGGGACACAAAAAGGGACGATCAATGGCACGCTCGGGCTCGGGAATATAACTGTCAACGGCAGCCATCAGTTCGAGAATGGCGCTCTTGCCGATCTCGTCGTCGCGACCTTCCAGCGCCGCCAGCGCCGAACCCTTGACGATGGGAATGTCGTCGCCGGGGAAATCGTAGACGCTCAGAAGCTCGCGAATCTCGAGCTCAACCAGCTCCAGCAGCTCCTCGTCGTCGACCATATCGACCTTGTTGAGAAACACCACCATGGCGGGCACGCCGACCTGACGGGCGAGCAGAATGTGCTCGCGGGTCTGGGGCATGGGACCGTCGGCGGCCGAAACCACCAGGATCGCGCCGTCCATCTGCGCCGCACCGGTGATCATGTTCTTGACGTAGTCGGCATGGCCGGGACAGTCAACGTGGGCATAGTGACGGTTCTCGGTCTGATATTCGACGTGGGCGGTGGCGATGGTGATGNGTGATGGCCGCGGTCAGGGTGGTCTTCCCATGGTCGACGTGGCCGATGGTGCCGATATTCACATGCGGTTTGTTTCTTTCGAATTTTGCTTTTGCCATGGGGACTACCCTCCTTGAAATCAGCCCTTAACCTTAGCGATCACTTCATCGGCAATCGCCTTGGGCACCGGTTCATAATGGTCGAAGGTCATGGTGTAGGTCGCACGCCCCTGAGTTGCGCTGCGCAAATCCGTGGCATAACCGAACATATTAGCCAAGGGAACATTGGCATTAATGACCTGCGCACTGCCGCGAGAGTCCATACCCATAATGCGCCCGCGACGACTACTAAGGTCGCCCATGACATCACCCATATACTCCTCGGGCACAACAACTTCGACGCTCATAACAGGCTCAAGCAGTACGGGTGCCGCCTTGGCCGCGCCCTCCTTGAAGCCCATGGAGCCGGCAATCTTGAATGCCATCTCGGAGGAGTCGACATCATGATAAGAACCATCGAAAACGGTAACCTGCACATCCACCAGGGGAAAGCCGGCGACAACACCATTCTGCGCGGCCTCTTCGGCCCCCTTGCCAACGGCGGGGATATATTCGCGAGGGATGACGCCACCCTTGATCTGATCAACAAACTTAAAGCCCGAACCCGGCTCAAGCGGCTCGATGCGCAACCAGCAATGGCCATACTGCCCACGCCCGCCGGACTGCCGGACGAACTTGCCCTCCACCTCGACATTGCGAGTGATCGTTTCCCGGTAAGCAACCTGGGGCGCGCCAATATTAGCCCCAACCTTGAATTCGCGCAACATCCGATCAACAATAATCTCGAGATGCAACTCGCCCATCCCGGAGAGAATGGTCTGGCCGGTCTCCTCATCGGTATGGATGCGCAAAGACGGGTCTTCCTGTCCCAATTTACCCAGGGCGACGCCCATCTTTTCCTGATCAGTCTTGGTCTTAGGCTCGACGGCAATACTGATGACCGGCTCGGGAAATTCCATGGCTTCAAGCAAACAAGGCGCCTTATCGTCACAGAGGGTGTCGCCGGTGGTTGTATACTTCAAGCCGACAGCTGCGGCGATGTCGCCAGAGTAGACCAACTTGATCTCTTCTCGCTTGTTGGCATGCATCTTAAGCAGACGGCCGAAACGCTCTTTTTTTTCTTTCGTCGTATTGATCACGCCGGCACCGGACTCGGCCACCCCGGAATACACCCGGAAGAAAGTCAGCTGCCCGACGAAAGGGTCGGTCATAATCTTGAAGGCCAAGGCCGCAAAGGGACCGCTGTCATCCGCAGGACGCGTGACCTCGGAACCATTATCCGGGTCGATTCCCTTGATGGGGGGAACATCCAAGGGCGAGGGCATGTAATCGATCACGGCATCGAGCAAGGTCTGCACACCCTTGTTCTTAAAAGACGAACCGCAAATAACCGGCACAAAAGCCAGGCCGAGAGTCGCCTTACGTATACCCGACTTGAGCTCGTCAACGGAAAGCTCCTCGCCGCCGAGATACTTCTCCATCAATGCGTCATCAACCGAGGAAACCTCTTCCAGAAGCTTCTCCCGGGCGGCCTGCGCCTCCTCGACCATATCAGCGGGAATGTCGGCAACCTCATACTTCGCGCCGAGAGATTCATCGTCCCACACGATCGCCCGCATTTCAACGAGATCGACCACGCCGCGAAAAGTATCTTCCTTGCCGATCGGCAGCTGCAAAGGCACAGGGTGCGCGCCAAGACGGTCCCGCATCATCTGCAGCCCGCGACCGAAGTCAGCACCCACGCGGTCCATCTTGTTAACGAAGGCCATACGCGGAACCTTGTACTTGTCAGCCTGCCTCCAGACCGTCTCGGACTGCGGCTCGACCCCACCCACGGAACAGAAAACCGCAATCGCCCCATCAAGAACGCGCAAGGAACGCTCAACCTCGATGGTAAAGTCGACGTGACCCGGCGTATCGATGATATTGATGCGATTCTCCCGCCAGAA
Organism: Geoalkalibacter ferrihydriticus DSM 17813; assembly: GCF_000820505.1. NCBI lineage: Bacteria > Pseudomonadati > Thermodesulfobacteriota > Desulfuromonadia > Desulfuromonadales > Geoalkalibacteraceae > Geoalkalibacter > Geoalkalibacter ferrihydriticus. Next base: position 2,813 of record NZ_JWJD01000014.1, read on the forward strand.
GCAGGTTGTCGCCGCCGATGTGATGGTAATTCCACGCTCCTGCTCCTGGGCCATCCAATCCATGGTGGCCGCACCGTCATGCACCTCACCCAACTTGTGAGAAACACCCGTATAAAACAGAATACGTTCGGTCGTCGTCGTCTTGCCGGCATCGATATGCGCCATAATGCCGATATTGCGAGTTTTTTCCAGGGTTACCTGACGTGCCACAGCCTTATATCCTTCCAAATGCTAACGTGTTGTTTCGGCAAGACCTACCAGCGGTAGTGAGCGAATGCCTTGTTGGCCTCGGCCATGCGATGGGTATCCTCACGCTTCTTAACGGACGCACCGCGCGCATTCATAGCGTCGACAAGCTCGCCGGCAAGGCGTTCACGCATGGTCTTCTCACCCCGAGCGGCGGCATAAATCCTGATCCAACGCAGCGCCAGGGCGTTGCGACGATCATGCCGCACCTCAACCGGAACCTGATAAGTGGCGCCGCCAACGCGTCGCGACTTAACTTCCAACACCGGACGAACGTTCTCCACGGCCTTCTTAAAAATATCCAAAGGCTGCTCACCCGTGCGCTCAGCAGCCAGACCCAAGGCACCGTAAACGATCTGCTCCGCCGTACTTTTCTTCCCATTCAACATGACCGCATTGATAAACTTGGCCACCAACTGATCACCGAACTTGGGGTCAGGCAAAATCTGACGCTTGGCAACTTCTCTTCTTCTAGGCATGACGATTCCTCGGAATACTGATGGTTACTTGGGACGCTTGGCGCCGTACTTGGAACGACTCTTCATACGACCCTTGACACCAGCCAGGTCCAGAGACCCGCGCACGATGTGATAGCGCACACCCGGAAGGTCCTTCACGCGACCCCCGCGAATCAGAACCACGGAGTGCTCCTGAAGGTTGTGCCCAACCCCGGGAATATAAGAGGTCACAACAATGCCGTTGGTCAGGCGCACACGCGCCACCTTGCGCAACGCCGAGTTGGGCTTCTTCGGAGTCGTCGTATAGACACGGGTACAGACTCCACGTTTCTGCGGATTATTCTTAAGGGCCGGAGCGGTGGACTTCTTTTCCTTCTTCTGGCGCCCATTCCGTATCAGCTGATTAATGGTCGGCATCAAAAACTCCCAAAGTTTCTAAACGGTTAATCCTAAAGGGATTCAGCGGATTTTTCCAGGGAAAAAACCCGCTAACATTATCAATCGACCCCCCCTTTGTCAAGGTCTTTTTCGCGGGACCCGTGAAAAAGATTCAGCGACGAAAACGGCCCTCGCCGGAGGACCGTTTTCAGGGGGGTCGCGCTATGGTCTGCAAGGTTTATTCGCCGAGGATTTCCTCCTCGCTGGATTCGTCAACCTCATCGAGATCGAAGGGCTTCTCGACTTCGACGGGCTCCTCAATGAGCAGCTTGGCGGCTCGATATTTGGCCACTCCAGTCCCAGCCGGGATAAGCCGACCCATGATAACGTTTTCCTTGAGGCCGCGCAGGAAATCGATTTTGCCTTCAATGGCCGCCTGGGTCAACACCTTAGTGGTCTCCTGGAAAGAGGCCGCTGAGATAAAGGATTCGGTGGACAGTGACGCCTTGGTGATACCCAGCATGAGCGGTTCACCCACCGCGGGAAGTTTTCCTGCGGCCAGCATCCGGTCGTTTTCTTCCTCGAACTCGTAGCGATCGACCTGGTCGTCGAGAAGAAATTTGGTGTCGCCAACCTCTTTAATGCGAATGCGTTTGAGCATCTGGCGCACGATGGTTTCAATGTGCTTGTCGTTTATTTTTACGCCCTGAAGGCGGTAAACTTCCTGAACTTCGTCGACCAAGTATTTGGCCAACTCCTTTTCGCCCAGCACCCGCAAAATGTCGTGGGGGTTGCTTGAACCGTCCATCAGCATTTCGCCGGCCTTGACGTGGTCACCTTCATGAACGCTGATGTGCTTGCCTTTGGGGATCAGGTACTCCTTAGGCTCGCCGAACTCAGGCGTTACAATAACCTTGCGCTTGCCCTTGGAGTCCTTGCCGAAAGCCACGACTCCGTCAATTTCGGAAATGACGGCAAATTCTTTGGGCTTGCGCGCCTCGAACAACTCAGCGACACGCGGCAAGCCACCCGTGATGTCCTTAGTCTTGGTGGTTTCACGAGGAATTTTGGCCAACACGCCGCCTGCCTTGACCAGCGTATCGTCGGTCACGCTGATATTGGAGCCCACCGGAAGCATATAGCGGGCCGGTGCGCCATTGGGCAACTTGATGGTCTTGCCGGCTTCGTCCTTGAGTGTGATACGCGGACGCTTGTCGGGATCCTTGGACTCGATGACCACCTTGCGTGAAAGCCCGGTGACCTCGTCGAGTTGCTCCTCGATAGTGATCCCTTCGACCATGTCCCCAAAACGGACACGACCACTGATTTCCGTGAGAACCGGAATAGTATAGGGGTCCCACTCTGCGAGCAACGCGCCGGGCTTGACCGCACCGCCCTCGGGAATCGGCAGTTTGGCGCCGTAAACAACGCCGTAGCGTTCACGTTCACGCCCGGTTTCGTCAACCACGGCAATTTCGCCGTTGCGGTTCATGACCACATGGTTGCCCTGCTCATCAACGACGGTGTTGAGCTTGATGTATTTAATGGCTCCCTCGAAGCGAGCCTCGAGGGTCGTCTGCTCCGCGCGGCGGGAGGCGGTGCCGCCGACATGGAAGGTCCGCATGGTAAGCTGGGTACCCGGCTCGCCGATGGATTGAGCGGCAATAACACCGATGGCCTCGCCAAGATTGACCATGTGCCCACGGGCCAGGTCGCGCCCGTAACACAGGGCGCAGATCCCGCGGCGACTCTGACAGGTCAGCACCGAGCGGATCTTGAGCCGTTCAAGGCCGGCGGCCTCAATTTTCTCTACCAAACTTTCATCGATTTCAAGATTGGCCTCGACCAGCACCTCACCCGTCATGGGATCAAGCACATCCTCCAAAGCCACACGCCCGAGGATACGGTCGCCCAAGGGCTCAATAACCTCTCCCCCCTCGGTGAGTGATGCGATGGAAATGCCGTCCATGGTACCGCAGTCATCCTCGGTAATAATGGCGTCCTGGGCGACATCGACAAGGCGCCGCGTCAGATAACCGGAGTTGGCTGTCTTAAGCGCCGTGTCGGCCAGACCCTTGCGGGCACCGTGGGTCGAGATGAAATACTGCAGAACCGTGAGACCTTCACGGAAGTTTGCGGTGATCGGCGTCTCGATGATCTCACCCGAGGGCTTGGCCATCAAACCGCGCATCCCTGCCAGCTGCCGAATCTGCTGCGCGCTGCCGCGCGCTCCGGAGTCAGCCATCATATGGATGGCGTTGAAGGAGGGAACCTTGACCGACTCACCGTCCTCAGAAGTCAGCACATCGACGGACAAGTTGCTGAGCATGGTCTGAGCAATATCCTCGGTGCACTTGGCCCAGATATCGATGACCTTGTTATAGCGTTCACCGTCGGTAATAAGACCTTCGGTATATTGCTGCTGAATCTCCTTGACCGCTTCAACCGCTGAGGCGATACGCTCTTCCTTGGCCGCGGGGATGACCATGTCGTCAAGGCAGATGGAAATGCCGGCCAGCGTTGAAAAGCGATACCCGGTTTCCTTGAGTCGGTCGGCCAAGATAACCGTGTCCTTATTGCCGCACAATCGGAAACAGATATCGATAAGCTCCCCGACCTGTTTTTTTCCAAAAACGCGGTTGATTGCCTCAAACCCTATACCGGCAGGCACGACATCGAACAGAAGAATACGGCCCACAGTGGTGTCAACCATCTGTGGCTTCTCGCCGATGCGCAAGGGCACACGCACCTTGATTCTCGCTTGAAGATCGGCTTCGCCGGCATCGTAGGCAATACGCACCTCTTCCGGGTTGCTGAAACTCTGCCCTTCGCCCTTAACAAAGGCGCGCTCCCGGGTCATGTAATAGAGCCCGAGAACCATATCCTGTGAAGGAACGATGATCGGCTTGCCGCTGGCCGGAGACAGGATGTTGTTGGTCGACATCATCAAGACCCGCGCTTCAAGCTGGCTCTCAATAGACAAGGGCAAATGAACGGCCATCTGATCGCCGTCGAAGTCGGCGTTGAAAGCAGTACACACCAGAGGATGCAACTGGATCGCCTTGCCCTCGATGAGTACCGGCTCAAATGCCTGAATGCCGAGACGGTGCAGAGTCGGAGCGCGGTTGAGCATGACCGGGTGCTCTTTGATCACCTCGTCAAGCACGTCCCAAACCTCGGGTTTTTCCTTCTCGACCAGTTTTTTGGCGCTTTTGATAGTGGTGCAGTAGCCTCTTTCCTCCAACTTGTTGTAGATGAAGGGCTTGAACAGCTCCAGGGCCATCTTTTTAGGAAGACCGCACTGGTGCATTTTGAGTTCTGGGCCGACGACGATAACCGAACGTCCCGAGTAATCAACACGCTTGCCGAGAAGGTTTTGGCGGAATCGCCCACCCTTGCCCTTAAGCATGTCGGAGAGCGATTTCAGCGGCCGCTTATTGGGACCGGTGATGGCGCGTCCCCGCCGTCCGTTATCGAACAGCGCATCGACGGATTCCTGCAGCATGCGCTTTTCGTTGCGGATGATCACTTCGGGCGCACGCAGTTCGATGAGGCGCTTGAGTCGGTTGTTGCGGTTGATAACGCGCCGGTAAAGATCATTGAGGTCCGAAGTGGCGAAGCGTCCACCATCCAGGGGCACCAAGGGCCGCAGCTCCGGCGGCAGGACCGGAAGGGTTTCGAGAATCATCCATTCGGGACGATTGCCGCTGGCGCGAAAAGCCTCGACAACCTTGAGGCGTTTGGCCATTTTTTTACGCTTAGCCTCGCTTGCGGCCTCGCGCATCTCCTGGCGCAACTCGACAGAAAGCGATTCAAGTTCGAGTCCAGACAGAAGTTCACGAATACCCTCAGCCCCCATGCTGGCTGAGAATTGCCCGGCGAATTCCTCCATCGCCTCGCGATACTTGTCCTCGGTCAGCAATTGGCCGGCGGTCAGTCCCGTGTCCCCGCCATCAAGCACCACGTAGGCCTCGAAATACAGAACCTTCTCCAGCTCCTTTAGAGTCATGTCTAGAAGAGTCCCGATACGGGAAGGCAGAGATTTCAGAAACCAGATATGCGCGACCGGGCAAGCCAGATCGATATGCCCGAGGCGTTCGCGGCGCACCTTGCTCGGGATGACTTCCACCCCGCACTTCTCACACACGATGCCGCGATGCTTCATGCGCTTGTATTTTCCGCAGTTACATTCGTAATCCTTGGTCGGCCCAAAAATCTTAGCGCAAAACAGGCCGTCGCGTTCAGGCTTGAAGGTGCGATAGTTTATCGTTTCGGGCTTTTTGACTTCACCAAAGGAGCGCTCACGAATCTTGTCCGGTGAGGACACCGAGAGACGAATGGCATTAAAACTCAGCGGATCCTTAGGGGTCTCAAAAAGGCTGAAGATATCTTCCAAGACACATCCTCCTTGTAGGATGGGGTTTATTCTTCTTCTTCCTCAAGAAGTTCGACGTCGAGGCACAGCGACTGCAATTCCTTGATCAGCACGTTGAAGGATTCGGGCAGTCCCGCCTCCAGGGTGTGCTTGCCTTTGACGATCGACTCGTAAATACGGGTACGACCGGCAACATCGTCGGATTTGACGGTAAGGAACTCTTGCAGGGCATGCGCCGCGCCATAGGCCTCCATCGCCCATACTTCCATCTCTCCGAGGCGCTGACCCCCGAACTGGGCCTTGCCGCCCAAAGGCTGCTGAGTAACCAGGCTGTAAGGTCCGATACTCCGTGCATGGATTTTGTCATCGACCAGGTGGTGCAGTTTGAGCATATACATGATACCAACGGTGACCTGCTCCTTGAACGCCTCGCCGGTCTTGCCGTCATGCAGAGTCACCTGCCCCGAGGTGGGACAATCGGCGCGCGAAAGGGCATCCTTAACCAATGCCTCCGGAACCCCTTCAAAGACGGGGGATGCCATCGGAATCCCACTCGAAAGCCGGCGCGCCAGAGCCAGAGTGTCTTCATCGGTAAGTTCATCGATAAAGACGCTGGTCTCCTTGTCGTCATAGGCAGTCTTGATCTTGTCCTTGAGCTGCGCTATTCCGAACTTCTCCTCAAGCGCCGCCTGAATTTGCAGACCAAGTCCACGGGCTGCAAGCCCCAGGTGGGTCTCAAGAATCTGTCCGACGTTCATACGGGAAGGCACACCAAGGGGATTGAGGACGATCTCAACCGGCGTTCCGTCAGCCATATACGGCATGTCCTCTTCGGGCAGGACCCGCGAAAGCACACCCTTGTTACCGTGACGTCCGGCCATCTTGTCGCCGACCTGCAGCTTGCGCTTGATGGCAATATAAACCTTGACCATCTTGATCACGCCTGGCGGCAGATCGTCCCCCCGCTTGATTTTTTCAATCTTATCGGCAAATACGCCACGAATAAGGTCCTCGCGCTCGCGAAGGCGCCGCAGCAATTCGGCAAGCTTTTCCTCCGCCTCGTCGGCGCCGGTCAGGGACAGTTCAGCCCAGCGTACCACGGGGATACGCATCAGGGCGTCCTCATTGATCTTCACCCCTTTGCCAAGCAGAACATTGCCCTTATCGTCGGTAATGGTTACGGCCGATGTCTGGCCGAGAAGAATATTGCGCAACTTGGCTCGGGCCGAATTGCGGATAATGCGGATTTCATCGTCCTGATCCTTGAGCAGCTTGTCGATCTCAGACTTCTCGATGATTTCGGTACGACTGTCCTTGTCGGCGCCTTTGCGCGAAAACACCCGTGCGCCGATGACGACCCCCTCAACCCCGGGCGGAACCCGCAGCGAGGTATCGCGCACATCGCCGGCTTTTTCCCCGAAAATAGCGCGCAACAATTTTTCTTCAGGCGAAAGCTGAGTTTCCCCTTTGGGGGTTATCTTTCCGACCATGATATCGCCGGGGCCAACCTCAGCCCCGATGCGAATGATGCCGCTCTCGTCGAGATTGGCCAAGGCATCTTCACCCAGATTCGGAATGTCGTTGGTGATTTCCTCTTTCCCCAGCTTTGTGTCGCGAGCGACGCACTCGAATTCTTCGATGTGAATGGAGGTATAGCGGTCTTCCTTAACCAGCTTTTCGGAAATCAGAATCGAGTCCTCGAAATTGTACCCTTCCCAAGGCATGAAAGCGACCAACACATTCTGCCCCAGAGCAAGCTCACCCCATTCCGTTGAAGGGCCGTCGGCAATGATGTCGCCGCGTTTGACGCGATTGCCGACACGGACGATGGGCTTCTGATTAAGGCATGTATTCTGGTTGGAACGGGCGAACTTGATCAGGTTGTATATATCAACACCCGTACCTGTTTCATCAACCTCGTTCTCGTCAATCTTTACAACGATGCGTGCGGCGTCGACCGTTTCGACCACGCCGTTATGGCGAGCCACAACCGAGGCGCCCGAGTCATGAGCAACAATCCGCTCCATGCCGGTACCCACGAGTGGCGCATCGGAACGCAACAGCGGCACGGCCTGGCGCTGCATATTGGAACCCATCAGGGCACGATTGGCATCGTCATTTTCGAGAAAAGGAATCAACGAAGCCGCGACCGACACCAACTGTTTGGGCGAGACATCCATCAACTCGATGTCTTCGCGATTGGCCATAATAAATTCGCCATTCTTGCGCGCCGTAACCAGTTCGTTCTGAAAACGGTCATCATCGGTCAAGGGTGCGTTGGCCTGTGCAATTGCGTGGTTTTCTTCTTCCAGGGCCGAGAAATACTTGATTTCGCTACTTACCTGACCGTCATGTACAATACGGTAGGGCGTTTCAACAAACCCGTATTCGTTAATCCTGGCATAGGTTGAAAGCGAAGCGATCAGACCGATGTTGGGACCCTCGGGAGTTTCAATAGGACATACGCGACCATAGTGGGTCGGGTGTACGTCACGCACCTCAAAGCCGGCGCGTTCGCGCGTCAAACCACCGGGTCCAAGAGCAGAGAGACGCCGCTTGTGGGTGATTTCCGACAGAGGGTTGGTCTGGTCCATGAACTGGGACAGCTGTGAAGAGCCGAAAAATTCTTTCACCACCGCGGAGACCGGCTTGGAATTGACCAGGTCATGAGGCATGAGACTATCAACATCTTGAAGACTCATCCGTTCCTTGATGGCCCGCTCCATGCGCACCAACCCAATGCGGTACTGATTTTCAAGCAACTCGCCAACAGTACGAACCCGGCGATTACCCAGATGGTCGATATCATCGATTGCGCCTTTACCGTTGCGCATATCAATGAGATAACGCACCACCTCAAGGATGTCTTCCTTGGTTAGCGTCGTATGTTCGAGGGGGGTATCGAGTCCAAGCTTGTAGTTGAGCTTGAGGCGACCTACCGTCGAAAGATCATAACGTTCCGGATTGAAGAACAGACTGTCAAACAAATTGGTCGCACTCTTGAGAGTGGGAGGATCGCCCGGACGCAGCCGCCGAAAGATTTCGATGATCGCCTCTTCGCTACCAGCGATCTTGTCGACCAGGAGTGTTTCACGCAGGTAAGGGCCCACGTAAAGATTGTCGATAAAGAGCACACTGAACTCATTGAGGCCACGACTGCGCAGTTCTTCGAGGCGCGGAGCCGTAAGCTCATCGTTGCACTCGACGATAACCTCTCCGGTGGCGGAGTCGACAATATCCGTCGACACAAACTTGCCAAGGACGCTCTCCTCGCTCAGGGGAATGAATTCAATCCCGGCATCGGCGATTTTGCGCACCGCGGCTTTTGTAAACTTGCGGCTCTCGCGAACAATAATTTCGCCGGCGGCGTCGACAACATCGCGATCGGCACGCTGGCCAAGGAGCAGGTTGACGTTGACGCGCTTTTTATAGCCCTCGCCGTCCCAGACAATCTCTTCGACATCGTAATAATAATTGAGCAGCTCTTCGGCAGTATAGCCGAGAGCCTTGAGCAGCACCGTAGCGGGCAGTTTGCGCCGCCGGTCGATACGCACCCAAATGATATCTTTATGATCAAAGTCGAAATCGAGCCAGGATCCGCGATAGGGAATGACGCGCGCGTTATAGAGGATCTTGCCGCTAGCGTGGGTTTTCCCCTTATCATGGTCAAAAAACACCCCCGGGGAGCGGTGCAACTGGCTGACAATGACTCTTTCTGTCCCGTTAATGATGAAGGTTCCGTTATCGGTCATCAGGGGAATTTCCCCAAAATAGACTTCTTGCTCTTTAATATCGCGAATCGACTGGACACCGGAATCCTTATCGACATCCCAGGACACCAGCCGAACCTTGACTTTCATCGGGGCGGCGAAGGTCATGCCGCGCTGATGACATTCTTCCACATCGTACTTGGGCGTACCGAGTCCATAGGAAACATATTCGAGAGAACAGGTCTCACTGAAATCACGAATCGGAAAAACGGAGCGAAAAACGGCTTCAAGGCCTGTATTTCGGCGCGCCGAAGGAGGCAGCTCCGCCTGGAGGAAACGCTTGTAGGAATTCTTCTGTATCTCGATAAGGTTGGGGATATCAATAACCCGCGTAACCTCGGTGAAATGTTTCCTCAGAAGCTGGTTATTCGCAACGGAATAAGCCATGTTTTCTCCTTTGAGTGAAGAAAGTAGAACAGCCAAGGCCGCACACGGCGACCTTGGCTTTGGCCTGCTTGATGCAGAGAAATGTTCAAACTACTTGAGTTCGACGCCGGCACCAGCTTCTTCGAGCTGCTTCTTGAGGTCTTCGGCTTCGGCCTTGGTCAGGCCCTGCTTGACCGGCTGAGGAGCCCCTTCGACCAGATCCTTGGCTTCCTTGAGACCGAGGCCGGTAATGGCGCGAACAACCTTGATGACATTGATTTTTTTGTCGCCGACAGTGGTCAGGACAACGTCAAATTCGTCTTTTTCCTCGACAGGGGCGGCAGCGCCGGCCCCGGGAGCGGCGGCCACGGCAACGGGCGCGGCTGCGGACACGCCGAACTTGTCTTCAAGCTCTTTGACCAATTCAGCCAGTTCCAGAACGCTCATGTTTTCGATGAAAGAGATAACCTGATCTTTAGTGATGTCTGCCATGGTACTTATATCCTCCATAATAGGTCTTTTTAGTCAGATAGCCGGATCCGAGATCAGGCAGCTTTTTTCTCTTGAATTGCACCAAGCACCTGCACCAGTGAACGGGGCACGGCCGCCAGGACACCGACAAAGTTGCTAACCGGGGCATTAATCGAGCCGAGCATTTTGGCAAGAAGAACTTCGCGGCTGGGCAGGTCCGCCAGAGCCTTGATGTCTTCAACGCTCAGGCGTTTTCCCTCAAGGGCGCCGGCCTTCAACTGAAACTTCTCGTTGTTTTTGGCGAATTCGCTCAACACTTTGGCCGGCGCAACCGGATCACCGCTGGCCAAGGCCATGGCCGTGGGGCCGGAAAGCTCAGCGTCAAGGCACTCAACCGTAGTTCCCTTGGCGGCAAGGCGCAACAAGGTGTTCTTAACCACCCGGTACTCCGCTCCGGCATTGCGCAACTCGACACGCAACTGGTTGAGCTTCTCGACATTGAGACCTCGATAATCCGCAAGAAACGCTGCTTTTACGGAAACGAGTTGTTCGGCCAGATCGGCCACCATTTTTTCCTTACTGCTTCTGTCCAATGTCTCTCCTCCTTTCTTTAAGAATTCACGGATGCTTGGCACACCCGTTTTTTTCCCGCAGGGCCGGGGAGAGACGAAACAAATCGCCACACCCTCTCCTAGCCTCGGCAGGGGTCGCCAGCGACATTAAACGCGCGTACTGCGTCCCTGCTGTCTTTGACCCTGAGCGAGTGAAACCATTAGAAACCTGAAAAGCGTCAACCAATGCTATTTGACAAGCGCCTGAACCGCAGGCACATCGACACCGACACCGGGACCCATGGTACTGGAGATACTGATTTTGCGCAGGTACGTACCCTTGGAGGTAGCCGGCTTGGCCTTAACCAAGGCATCCACCAGACTAAGGATGTTTTCCTGAAGTTGCTGGACCTCAAAAGAAACCTTGCCGACGGGCGCATGTACGATTCCCGCCTTTTCAACCCGATACTCAACCTTGCCGGACTTGGACTCACGCACCGCACGTCCAACATCAAGCGTTACGGTTCCAACCTTAGGGTTGGGCATAAGACCGCGAGGACCGAGAATGCGGCCGATCTTGCCCACGGTGCCCATCATGTCAGGGGTCGCGATAGCAGTATCGAACTCAAACCAACCCTCCTGAATCTTAGCCACCAGATCGTCGGCGCCAACAAAGTCGGCTCCGGCGTCGCGTGCTTCCTGAGCTTTTTCGCCCTTGGCGAAAACCAGAACCCGCACGTCCTTGCCGAGGCCGTTGGGCAACACCACGGCACCACGCACCATCTGGTCGGCCTTGCGGGGGTCTACGCCAAGCTTGACCACGACATCGACGGTTTCGTCGAATTTTGCCCAAGCCGTTTCCTTGACCAGACGCAAAGCATCCTCAATCCCGTAACCCAGGGAGCGGTCAATCTTCGTTTTTGCTTCCTTGTGCTTTTTTCCGTTTGCCATTGTGTTCAACTCCCGCTTAGGCGAACTTTCAAGCGACCTCGAGGCCCATGCTGCGCGCGGTACCTTCAACGGTACGCACGGCGGCATCGAGGTCGAAACAATTAAGATCGGGCATCTTGATTTTAGCAATCTCAACGACCTGGTCCCGCGTTACCTTGCCAACTTTGTTCTTATTGGGCACGCCTGAACCTTTCGGCACCTTGGCGGCCTTCAAGAGCAGGACGGCCGCCGGCGGGGTCTTGGTGATGAATGTGAAAGAACGGTCAGCATAGACCGTAATCACCACCGGGGTGACCATCCCATCCTGATCCTGGGTTCTGGCATTGAACGCCTTGCAGAACTCCATGATATTGACCCCATGCTGGCCGAGTGCGGGACCAACGGGGGGCGAGGGATTCGCTTTTCCGGCGGGAATCTGTAGCTTAATTTGACCGGTAATCTTCTTGGCCATGGATGTTTCTCCTTAAACCCCTGAGATTGCTTAACCAGCGAAAATTCAGCTGGTTTTTTCCACTTGGATAAATTCGAGCTCGACAGGTGTGGTTCGGCCGAAAATACTGACCATAACCTTCAACTTGCCCCTGTCGGGCTTAACGTCTTCAACCACACCAGTGAAGTTGAGAAAGGGCCCATCGACAACGCGCACAGTTTCTCCAACCTCAAATGCCACCTTGGGTTTGGGCCGTTCGACCCCTTCCTCCATACGACTGGTGATCTTGGCGACTTCTTCATCTGGAATAGCTGGCGGGTTATTGGCGCCTCCGACAAAACCGGTCACTTTCGGCGTATCCTTGACGACATGCCAGGTTTCGCTATTCAGCTCCATCTGCACAAGTATATAGCCAGGGAAAAATTTACGCTGCGAGGTTTTACGCTCGCCTTTGCGCAACTCGACCACCGTTTCCGAGGGAATCAACACCTCACCGAACATCTCTTCGGCGCCCAGCAGACGTATCCGCTCTTCCAGGTTGGCCTTGACCTTATTCTCATACCCGGAATAGGTATGTACTCCGTACCACTTCTTTTCCATATCGACCCCCGACCCCCTACCTGAGAAACATCTTGACGACGTTCGCCAGCATCCAGTCGACGGTCCCCAGAAAGACGGTAATAAACAGAACCAGGACAATGACCACGGTGGTCGAGGCGTAGGTCTCCTTGCGCGTCGGCCAGGTTACCTTTTTAAGCTCAGCCTTGACATGGTTGAGAAATTCGGTCGTTTTATTCAGCACTATGATCTAACCTCACAGAGGATGGCTCGCAAAACTGGCAGGCCAGGAGGGATTCGAACCCCCAACACCCGGTTTTGGAGACCGGTGCTCTAGCCGTTAGAGCTACTGGCCTGCATACAAAAAGCCACAGCGACCTGTGGCTCTTTGCGACAAACATGAGTCAACTACTTGGTTTCGCGATGAACCGTATGCTTCCGATCAAACCGGCAGTACTTTTTGAACTCCAGCTTGTCGGGCGTGTTTTTTTTATTCTTAGTGGTTGTGTAGTTACGCCGCTTGCATTCAGTGCAAGCCAATGTCACGATATCCCGCATGTCATTTTCCTCGACCCCCTCCCCGACTTGCCGGAAAAAAGGGGTCTGCGATGAGTTGAGCTTTATTCGATAATGTCGCTGACGACTCCGGCGCCGACAGTGCGGCCACCTTCACGAATCGCAAAGCGCAGTTCTTTGTCCATGGCGATGGGAGTGATCAGGTTGAC
>NZ_JWJD01000015.1 GCF_000820505.1 Geoalkalibacter ferrihydriticus DSM 17813
GCCCGAGGCAAACACCAGCTTGTTGTTGGGGCCCAGGGGATGGCAGGTGGGGGGCACTTCCTTGGCCACCACCGCCGAGGTCAGACCGCGGCCGCCAAGTCCGGCCCAATCAGCGGGGCAGTCTTCGACGGAGGTGGTCAGATTGGTCATGTTGACGCGGAAAATCTTGTCCATTTTTGGGTACTCCCTTTCTTTGACACCAGGGTGACAGATCGCTTTGTCTCCTTTCCGAAAGGGAGGCTCCGCCGTTTCCAGCGAAACCCATTGGCCAAGGACCCTAGACGTAAATCCTTAGGTCGAATGGCTCGGAGCAATTTTTTACACAAGAGGCCCGGACCCTCTGGGTCCAGGCCTCTTGTGCCGCGGAACCTAATGACTTACATGGCCGCCTTGAAAATGCCGATCACGCAATCCAGGGTCGCGGTGCGCGGATTGGTCAGCATGCAGGCATCCTTCATGGCGTTTTCCGCCATGATGCGCAGGTCAGTTTCCTGCACGCCGAGGTCGCTCAGCCCGGCGGGGATGCCGATGTCCAGGGACAAGCGGCGGATGGCGGCGATGCCCACATCCGCGGCTTCCACCGGTGAGAGACCGGTGATGTCTTCGCCCAGGGCCACGGCGATGTCGGCAAAGCGGCCCGGGTTGGAGATCATGTTGAATTCGCACACCGCCGGCAGCAGGATGGCGTTGCACACACCGTGGGGCAGGTTGTAGAAGCCGCCGAGCTGGTGGGCCATGGCGTGCACATAACCGAGGCTGGCGTTGTTGAACGCCATGCCCGCAAGGTATTCGGCGTAGGCCATCTTGTCGCGGGCTTCGAGGTTTTGCCCGTTGGCCACGGCGGGGCGCAGCCAGTCGCTGATGAGTTCCATGGCCTTGATGGCGCAGGCGTCGGTGATGGGGGTGGCGATGGTGGAGACATAAGCTTCCACCGCGTGGGTGAGGGCGTCCATGCCGGTGGCGGCGGTCAACCCTGCGGGCTTGCCGACCATCAGTACCGGATCATTGATGGCGATGTTGGGGGTGCAGCGCCAGTCGACGATGGCCATTTTCACTTTGGTGTCGGTGTTGGTGATGATGCAGAAGCGGGTCATTTCGGAGGCGGTTCCGGCGGTGGTGTTGATGGCGACGAAGGGCGGCATGGGCTTGGTACTCTTGTTGACCCCTTCGAAGTCGCGGATGTTGCCGCCGTTGCCGATCACCAGGCCCACCCCTTTGGCGCAGTCGTGAGAGCTGCCGCCGCCCAGGGAGATGATGGCGTCGCATTTGTTGTCCTGATAGACCTTGACGCCGGCTGCCACGTTTTTATCGGTGGGATTGGGCTCGGCGCCGTCGAAAATAACAACCTGTACGCCGGACTTTTCCACCTGCTTCTTGATCTGGTCCGCCATGCCGGCGCCGCTGAGTCCTTTGTCGGTGACGATGAGGGCCTTCTTGGCGCCCAGCGCTTTGACTTGTGCCCCGGCTTCCTTGGACGAGCCGACACCCATGAGAGATACGGTAGGGATGAAAAAACCGAAAGTTTGTTCGCCTAATGCCATTGGATGTTTCCTCCTTGGAACGTTGGTGGTGACCTGAATTACAGGTATCAAGGTGGTGAGTACCGGCCGGCCCGGCGTCTCACCGATGAATCTGCGGCGCCTGCGGATATTTCGTAAACATCATCAATGGCAATTCCCGTACCAAGGATCTTTAGAACGAAGTTATTCGCTGGGAAGCTCTTTCAGAATGCTCGAGAGTGCCGTAAACATATAGGTTGCGAAGTTTTGTAGACGCAAAGATGCAACTTGGTTCCGTTTGCCGAGAGCGCAGTCATCACTGGTCCGGGTTGGAACATGTGAGCCAATATGGAGCGGATGGTGGGCCGGAATGGATCGCTTGAGCCTGGTGCATTCTAAAACAAAAAGCATTAATCCAGCGTAACCTCCGGGGCGCCAAAAAATACAGCGGGACTCCACCGGTCAGGGGCTTTCCTTTGTGTTCTCGGTGTCTCAGTGGCGAAAAACACTGCCTGACAGATGTCTGGTCTCGGTCGTGGGCATAGCGTAAACGGAATTGGTACCCATCTTGTAACTCAAGGGGGCGAGGCGCGCTGTTTGCGCAACCGTTTGGAGCAGCACAAGAAATTTCCGTCAGATTCAGGAGCAGAGAAGGAGATGTCGATTATGGGTGCCAAAAAAGCAGTGCGTAAAACCAATATCCTTTCCGTGCGGATTTCCGATCACGAAATGGAATTTGTCCACAAGATCATGGAGAGGAGCAGCAAAAGCGCCTCTGAAGTCATGCGCGAGGCCTTTCGCGTTCTCTGTGAGCGCGGCGACATGCCCATGCACGAAAGCCGTCAATGAGCCCCAACCATAGGCTGTTCTTCTCAGCCGAAGCGCTGGTTGTCGGGAGCGATTGATCCAAGGTGGATCAGTGACGGCAAACTGGTGTAGCATGGTTCAGATTTTCCAGGCTTTTTCAGGCAAAACCTTTTGACGCCGCATCGAAAAGGTGCCCGGGCGGGAGCGTAGCATTCGTGAATATCAGCAAGTTTGTCACGCCGGAAATTATTTTCGGCTGCGGATCTCTCAGCCAGGTCGGAGAAAGTGCCCGGCGTCTGGGGGCTTCCAAGGTGTTCGTGGTCAGCGACGAGGGCGTGATCCGTGCCGGTTGGGTGGAAAAGGCCCTGCATTACCTGCACGCTGTGGGGCTCAAAACCGCGGTATTTTCGTCTTTGACCACCAATCCCAAGGATATCGAGGTTACCGAGGGTGCGGCACGTTATCTGGCCTCGGGCTGCGACGCCATCATCGCCGTGGGTGGGGGTAGTCCCACCGATGTCGCCAAGGCCGTGGCGATCCTCGTCACCAACGGCGGGAAAACCTGCGACTACGAGGGTATCAACCGCATCAATCGCCCCCTGCCGCCCATGGTCAGTGTGCCCAGTACCGCCGGTGCCGGTTCGGAAGTCAGCCAGTTCGCCATCATCATGGATACCGAGCGGCGGCTGAAGATGTCCATCATTTCCAAGTCCCTGGTGCCCGATATCGCCATCGTCGATCCCGAGCTGCTGCGCACCAAGGATGCACAACTGGCCGCCGCCACCGGGCTGGATGCCCTGACCCACGGCATCGAGTCCTATGTCTCCCTGGCCAGCACCCATCTGACGGAAATCCACGCATTGAAGGCCGTCGAGCTGATTTCGCGCTATCTGCGTCGGGCGGTGGTCGACCGCAACGATATGGAAGCCAATACCCACATGGCCATGGCCAGCCTCTCGGCGGGCATCGCTTTTTCCAACGCCATCCTCGGCGCGACTCACGCCATGGCCCACCAGGTCGACGGGCAGCTTGATCAGCATCACGGCGAGAGCAATGCCGCGCTGCTGCCCCATGTCATGGAATTCAATCTGCCGTCCTGCCCGCAACGCTATCAAAAACTGGCGGCCGCGCTGGGCATGGATGTGCGCGGCTATGATTCCTTGCAGGCCGGCGCCCAGGCCATCACGGCGGTGCGCGAACTGCTGGTGGATATCGGCCTGAATCAGGGTCTGGCCGCGTTGGGATTGAACGAGGCGGTCATCCCGGCGCTGAGCAGCAACGCCCTGCGCGATGCCTGCCTGGTGACCAATCCCCGCAATGCCTCCCGCGCGGAGATCGAAGAAATTTTCCGGCGCGCGCTCTAAGAAGGCGGGAGCTGTGGATTCAGTGAACGAAAGCGACGTCATGGACGAGAAAAATACGCT
The DNA here is from genome assembly GCF_000820505.1 of Geoalkalibacter ferrihydriticus DSM 17813. NCBI lineage: Bacteria > Pseudomonadati > Thermodesulfobacteriota > Desulfuromonadia > Desulfuromonadales > Geoalkalibacteraceae > Geoalkalibacter > Geoalkalibacter ferrihydriticus. The sequence continues at coordinate 3,731 of NZ_JWJD01000015.1, forward strand.
CATTGAGCAACTGACCGGGGTGAATTCCTCCAAACTCAACTATTACCTCGAACTCAAGCAGCGCAATGCCGAAATTCTCAAGCAGAACAGCCGCCTTGAGATTCTGCAGCAACTCACGCGCGACATGAACATCGACCTGTCCCTGGAAGACATCCTCGAGCGTGCCTTCGCCAAGCTGCCCCAGGCCCTGCCCTGCGATTTCCTCGGGCTGGCGACTCTGGTCAAGGACCAGCTGGTTCTCAAATCCATGGTGCCCAAGGATTTCATGGAGGCCGGCGTCCTGCCCGAGCATGCCCTGTCCTGGCAGGTGATCCGCACCCGCCAAGCGGGTATTTTCGACCCCCGGCCCAGTTATCGCTCGCACCTGCGCCACAACGCCTCCTATCCCTCGCCCCTGCGCTCCCTGGCGGCGGCTCCGGTCATCGAGCGTACCGATGTGATCGGGGTGCTGCTCGTCGGCAGCGTCGCAGAGGGGGCTTACAGCGATGCCGAGCTGCGTTTCGTGCAGCATCTGGCCGACCAGTTGGCGATCAGCATCAAGAACGCCCATCTTTACAAGCAGGTATTTCGCGCCAAGAAAGAGTGGGAAGAAACTTTCAAGGCGGTGACCGATCCCATCGTGCTCATCGATACGGATTATAATCTGCTGTTGCACAATGACCGCCTGCCCGAGGAAATGAGGGAGAACTGGTTGCGCAGCGAGAGCGACAAATGCCATCAACGCCTTTACGGTTTGTCCCATCCTTGCAGCGAATGCCCTGTCGAAGAGGTCAAGCGTCGGCACCAGCCTGTTCATCATCGGACTCAGACCAAATCCGGCCTGCTCTTTGACATCTCTTACTATCCGGTGTTCAATGAGGAGGGGCAGGTGGTGGCTATCACCGTGTTCATGAAGGACGTGACCGAAAAGACCAAAATGGAGGTGCGCCTGGTTCAATCGGCCAAACTGGCGGCCATTGGTGAAATGGCCGCGGGCGTGGCCCACGAGCTTAACAGCCCCATGACGGTGATCATCGGCACCGCCCAGATGCTGGCGCGCGATTTCGATGGCCGGGACGCCGAGCGCGAGGCCCTGGGCGATATCATGCATTGCGGGCTGCGCTGCAAGCGCATCATTCAGAATCTGCTGACCTACTCCCGCCAGGATCAGGCGCCCATGGCGGAAACGGATCTCAATGCCGAGGCGCGTCGGGTGCTGAGTCTTATCAAGTACCAGATCAATCGCAGCCAGATCCGCATCGTCGAGGATCTCGATCCCGCCTTGCCGCGCATTGCGGCCAACGGGCAGCAGATCCAGCAGGTGCTGACCAATTTTCTGGTCAACGCCCGCGACGCCTTGAACGGTTCCGAGGATCGTGAAAAAACCATCATCGTTGCATCGCGGATGGTGGAAAAGGAAGGACGGCACTGGGTCGTGGTCAGCGTGCGGGACAACGGTGTCGGTATCGAGCCGGAAAATCTGCAGAAAATTTTTACGCCCTTCTACACCAGCAAGGAAGCGAGCAAGGGCACGGGCCTGGGACTTTCGGTGAGCCTGGGCATCGCCGAAACGCACCATGGGCGCATCGAGGTCGAGAGCCGGCCCGGTGAGGGCAGTACCTTTTCCTTGTTGCTGCCGGCGGACTGACGGGTGTCGGGAACGCAAACCTGGCAAGGATGAGGTGAAACGGGCGTGATGGATGCAACGCGGGTATTGATTGTCGACGATGAAGTGGATGTCTGCACTTTTTTGCGGCGTCTGCTGAGTCGCAAGGGCTATGCGGTGACCACCGCGACCAACGAGGGCGAGACGTTGGCGGCTTTGCACGAGGGGGCCTTCCAGGTGGCGATGGTCGATCTCAAGCTGCCCGATACGGACGGGCTGACGCTGCTGCGCCATATCAAAGCCCATCACCCGGTGTGCGAAGTGATCATCATGACCGGCTTCAGCACCATCAAGACGGCGGTTGCCGCCATGCAGATGGGCGCCTACGAATATGTGGAAAAGCCCTTCGACGACATCGCCGAAATTGAGCTGCTGGTGCATAAGGCGGCCCGCCAGGGCAGCCTCGCGCTGGGCGGAGAGGGCGACGAGGACTGGGCCGGTATCGCGCGCGCCGTCGGCTTTCAGGTCGGCCGCTCGGTGGTTATGCGCCGGCTGGTGTCTCTGGCCTATAAAATCGCCAACAAAAACATCAATGTGCTGATCCAGGGCAAGACCGGTTGCGGCAAGGAGGTGCTGGCCCGCTTCATCCATGCCGTCTCCAGTCGCGCCGACCAGGCCTTTTTCCCCATCAACTGCGCGGCCCTGCCCGAGAATATGCTGGAAAGCGAGCTGTTCGGCCATGAGCGGGGTTCGTTCACCGGCGCCGGCAATCTGCGCCGAGGCATCTTTGAGTTGGCCCATCGCGGCACCCTGTTCCTCGACGAAATCGGCGACGCCAGCCCGGCCATCCAGGTTAAATTGCTGCGGGTGCTTGAAAGCGGTGAATTCATGCGGGTGGGGGGCGAGAAGCCGATTCGCTGCAATGTGCGTTTGATCTCGGCAAGCAACGTCAACCTCGAAGACGCCGTGCGCAAAAAGCTCTTCCGCGAAGATCTCTACTATCGGCTCAACGTGATTCGCCTTGAGCTGCCCAGCCTTGCCGAACGGCGCGAAGATATCCCCGAACTGGCCGAATTCTTTCTCCGGCAGAACAACCCCTCTCTGAGCCTCTCACCGGCGGTCATCAGCCTGTTGCAGCAACATTGCTGGCCCGGCAATATTCGCGAGCTGGCCAATGTGCTGCGGGGGGCGGCGGCTTTTTGCAGCGGCGCGACAATCCAGCCGCAGCATCTCGGCCGTTTTGTGCCGGTGGTCGAAACTCCCGGTGTCGGGTCCGAACCGGAGGCGGGAGCGGACATGTCGCTGGATTTTCTGGATTGGTTCGGCGGCGAGGAGGGGCTCGCACAATGGCCCGCGCAAAAACTCGATGAATTGCTGGGCAGGGCACAGGAATTTGAGTGCGTGCTGCGTAAACTCACGGGCCGCTCTGGTCCGCCACAGGGTTCAAGTCTGGGCTTGCACGACGCGGAACTTGATACCATCCGCACCGCTCTGCAACGCAACCACTGGAACATCTCCGCCGCCGCCCGCCAACTCGGCATCGGTCGCAACACCCTGCACCGCAAAATCAAAAAATACGACCTGCGTTCAAGCTAAAGATAAAAATCTTTTCACCGCTAAGGGCGCGGAGATCGCGGAGGAAATCCTGAGGTCCAAAAAATCTCTTCTTCAGGTTTCTCTGTGTCCTCGGCGGTAAAAAAGATCTCACAGCGGCATGACGTGCAGATCCATGTCGAGCAGATCGATGAGCAGCTTGCGGCCGCGCAGGGGTTCGCCCACGCCGATGAGAATCTTGCACGCCTCGGCGACTTCGAGACTGGCCACCAGCGCCGGGGTGAAGGACGGATTGCCCAGCGTTTTTTCCGCGCCCTTGCCGTCGACGCCGTGGGCATAAATGCGCTGCAGGTGATTCTCGCCGGGAAACTGGGTGAAGACCTGCCCGTACCAGCCGGCGATGGCGCCGTGTACCATGGGAATGCCCAGTCCGTCACAGACCTCGGCCAGCTCCAGGCGCACACGAATGCTGTCCAGAGCGTCCACTGCCAAAGCGCAGCCATTGAGCAACTCGGCGCCATTGTCGCGACCAAAAGCCAGCTCCTGGGGAATCAGGGTCACTGCCGGGTTGACTTCGGCGACGCGCTCGAGGGCGGCTGTTGTCTTGCTCTGGCCCAACCGCGCCGGAACGCTGAACATCTGACGGTTGAGGTTGTGTTCCTCGAAAACATCGGGATCAATGGCCACAATGGTTCCCACTCCCAGGCGCGCCAGTTCTTCAATGACATAGCCGCCCAGACCGCCGCAGCCGATGACCGCCACCCGCGAACGATGCAGCTTGAGCTGCTGGGCGGTGCTGATGCCTTTGCGATTACGCTGGTAGCGGGCGGGCAGAAGCTGCGCCTCGAGCAGCACTTCTTCTACCTTGGCAAGCGGTAATCCAAAACGCGCGGCCGCCTCCTGCTGGATCGCCCAGGCCACCAGATCGTCCGCTGTCTGCGCGCGCACAAATTCAAGCAGATCCCTCATCTCAACCCCCTCCTACCAGGGGAAACAGCGCCAGAGTGTCGCCCTCGTGCAATTGGCTTTCCAGCGGCGCATGGCGTCCGTTAACCATGACCATGCCCAGGGCTTCCTCGGCGATCTCCAGCTGTGCTACCACCTGACGGATCGTGGTGCCCTCGGGCAGCTCTTTTTCCTCTTGTTTGAAGCGTTCGTTGCGGAAAGTGGCAAAGAGTTTGATGAGAACCTTCATGGGGTGTCTCCTCATGCTGTGATTGAAAAATCGCCCGCCGCCCCGAGTGGGAGCGGCGGGCGGGTAAGGTTGCAAAGGGCCGCAGTGGCAGGGAGCGACTCCGGCTTTTATCCCATCATGCTAGAAATTCCAGAATTCGTCAATTTCCGCGTCGGTGTAATCCCAGACCGCGTTGTGCGGCGGCACCGGCTCGCTGAAGAATTCGGGCAGCCGGTCGT
>NZ_JWJD01000016.1 GCF_000820505.1 Geoalkalibacter ferrihydriticus DSM 17813
CGACGCCGGTGGCCAAGAGGGCCGTGCCCGCAAAGGATGGCTATGGCAAAGGCGGCGTGGCTCTGGACATGAACGCTAAAAACGACAAGCTCGACGACGAGTTCGAGCCTTATTAAGAAAAAAACTGGAAGAACTCTCACCGCAGAGATCGCTGAGAACGCAAAGAATGCATGAAGGGTTCTTTCCTCAGCGCTCTCTGCGCTCTCTGCGGTGAGAAAAGATTTATTGGGTTATTTGTGTCCCATTGATTTCGAAGTAGGCGCCCATGTCACTGACCAATCAGGATTTCAAGCGGCTTTGCGATTTTATTTACGCGCAGGTCGGCATCAAGATGTCCGATGTCAAGCGCACCATGCTCGAAGGCCGCCTGCAGAAGCGCCTGCGTGCCCTGGGGTTANTGCGATTTTATTTACGCGCAGGTCGGCATCAAGATGTCCGATGTCAAGCGCACCATGCTCGAAGGCCGCCTGCAGAAGCGCCTGCGTGCCCTGGGGTTAGCGGATCATCGCGCCTATTGCGAGTTTCTCTTCAGTCCGGCGGGGCATGCGCAGGAGTTGGTGCACATGATCGATGTGGTCACCACCAACAAGACGGATTTTTTTCGCGAACCCGCCCATTTCGAGTTCCTGTCCCAGGTGGTGCTGCCCCAGTTGGGCCGCGGCGGCAACGGCAAAATCAAAATATGGAGCGCGGGCTGCTCCACGGGTGAGGAACCCTACACTCTGGCCATGGTGCTGCGCGAATTTCAAGAGACGCGTCCCGAGCAGGCCGGTCGCTACGAAATTTTCGCCAGCGACATTTCCACCCGCGTGCTCGACCACGCCCGGCGCGCGGTGTACAGCGAGGAGCGCATCGCCCCCATTCCATCGGCGTTGCGCAAGAAGTATCTGCTGCGCAGCCGCGACCCCAAGGCGAGTCTGGTACGCATGGATGCGACCCTGCGCGCCCTGCTGCGGTTCGGGCGCATCAATTTCATGGATGAGGATTTCGGTTTTCAAGAGCGCTTTCAGATGATCTTCTGTCGCAACGTCATTATCTATTTCGACAAGCCGACTCAGGAGCGTCTCATGCACAAGTTCTGTCGTCATCTCGATAAAGGCGGCTATCTGTTTCTCGGACACTCCGAGTCTCTGCACGGCTTCGACGTGCCGCTCGTGCAGGTGGCGCCCACGGTTTATCGGAGGCAATGAAAACGTCATGGTGAGCGCCCCCCCTTCAGCAAATTGTCTGTCCGGCTGCAAGAGCTACCTGCCTGATTTAAGTGGTCGGCGGGTGCTGGTTGTTGCCGACGGTGAGGAGAGCCGCGAGCTGCTCGAGGAGATGATTCTTCTCTGGGGGGGAGTGTGTCTTGCCGTTTCAAGCGGTTCCGAAGCGCTGATGCGGGCGCGGCAGGCCCTGGCCGAGGCGTGTCGCTTCGATCTGATCATTATCGACCTCAATCGGACCTGCGCGCGCGGCGCTGCGGCGGCGCGTACTCTGGCGGGAGAGACGGCCCTGGCCGCCACGCCCATTCTGTTTCTCAACGGCGAGCCCTGCCCGCCGCCGGAGTCCACGGCGCTGCCCGGTGCCTTCTGCGTGGAAAAACCCCTGCGCCTGGTCGATCTGCAGGATGCCGTGAGCAAGGTTCTGTGCGGCCGGGTGTTCGGCTTCCCCCGCCGCACCAAGGCCTGGTTGTCCACGGGCAAGGCGCCGGTTTCTCAGCGCATCCTGCTGGTGGAAGACAGCCCGGTCAATCAGAAACTGGTGCAGACCCTTTTCGGCAAACGCGGGCATCAGGTGGCCACGACTGAAAACGGGCGCGAGGCACTGGAACTTTTGGCCCGGGAAACTTACGACATCATCCTTGTCGACATGCAGATGCCGCTCATGGACGGCGTCGAGCTGACCCAGATCATCCGCCGCGGTGAAGGTTTGCGCTCTGATCCCCAAATCCCCATCATCGGCGTGACGGCCCACGCCTGGGATGAAGATCGCGAACATTTTCTCGCCGCCGGATTAAATCATTGCGTGACTAAGCCATTCAAAATCCAGGAACTCCTGGCCCTCGTAGAACGCTACGCAAAGCAGGAGGGGGCAGAAGACAAATGACCAAGGACCAGGGACAAAGGACAAAAAAATGCGCATTCTGATCGTCGAAGATGATTTTACCAGCCGCCGTTTGATGCATAAACTTCTCGAAAACCTTGGCGAATGCGATCTGGCGGTGAACGGCGCCGAGGCCGTGGCCGCTTTTGAAGCGGCACACCGCGACGGACGGCCCTATCGGCTCATCTGTCTGGATATCATGATGCCCGAAATGGATGGGCAGGATGTCCTCAAACTTATTCGTCGGCGCGAAGGCGAGTTGGGGGTTGCTCCACGCCATGAAGCGCGAGTGATCATGACCACCGCTCTGGATCAGCCCCGTGACGTGGTCGAAGCCTTTTATCGCGGCGGCTGCACGGATTACCTGGTCAAGCCCATCGATAAAAAGACCCTGTTGGAAAAACTGCGCGAGTGCAAGGTGATCGTTGGATGAGGGATAAGGGATGAAGGATGAAGGATCGGGGCGCTGAAAAAATCAAGGTGCTGATCGTCGATGATTCGGCGGTGGTGCGTCAGGCTCTGGCGGACATTCTCAGTTCCGATCCCGGGATTGAGGTGATCGCCACCGCGTCGGATCCTTTCGTTGCGGCCGAACGCCTCAAAAAGCAACTTCCCGATGTCATCACGCTGGACGTCGAGATGCCGCGCATGGATGGGCTCACCTTCCTGCAGAAGATCATGAGCCAGCATCCGATTCCGGTCGTGATGTGTTCGAGCCTCACCGAGCGGGGTTCGCAAACCGCGCTCAAGGCCCTGGAATACGGCGCCGTCGATATCATCACCAAGCCGCGTTTGGGCACCCGCGAGTTTCTTGCCGAGTCCAGGGTGCGTATTTGCGACGCGGTCAAGGCTGCCGCGGGCGCGCGCCTGGTCAAATTGTCGGCGCGCACCCTGGAGGCTTCGCCCAAGCTCACTGCCGACGCGATACTGCCCGTCGTGAGTTCCAAAGCCATGATCGCCACCACGGAAAAAGTCGTGGTGGTCGGCGCTTCGACGGGAGGCACCGAGGCGTTGCGGGTGTTTCTGGAAGCACTGCCTCTCGACATGCCCGGCATTGTCGTGGTGCAGCACATGCCCGAACATTTCACCGCCACTTTCGCCCAGCGCCTCGACAGCCTCTGCCGGGTGTCCGTCAAGGAGGCGGAGGATAACGACACGGTGCTGCGGGGACGGGTGCTTATCGCCCCCGGAAACCGCCATTGCCTGCTCAAACGCAGCGGCGCGCGCTACTATGTGGAGATCAAGGACGGCCCCTTGGTGTCGCGCCATCGCCCCTCGGTGGATGTACTGTTTCGATCGACCGCACGTTATGCCGGAGCCAACGCCGTGGGAATCATCATGACCGGCATGGGTGACGACGGTGCGCGCGGCATGCGTGAGATGAAGGATGCCGGGGCGCGGACCATCGCTCAGGATGAAGCGACCTGCGTGGTGTTCGGCATGCCCAACGAGGCGGTCAAGCATGGAGGAGTGGATAAGGTTCTGCCTCTGGAAAAAATTGCCGCAGAGGTGTTGCGGATGGTTTAAGGGCGGTTGTTTGTCCTTTGTTGTTCGCGCTGAATCTTGCCGATTGGGGATGGTCGGCTATACTCTTTTCATGCAGTATACGGTTTGAGCTGTTCCTCTTTGCAGAGGGGAGTAGAGCATGGGCGAAGGATCTGGTCGGTCCGCGCAGTCCGCTTCTCCTCGGTGTTCCTCTAAGACCGAGCCGTCCTTCACTTTTCAGGTGGATGCGCCGGTTTCGTCCGTTCTTTTCATTGCCTCCTCGGTTTTAAGTCTCACCCTGATTTTTACCGCGCGCAATAGTACCATCGGCGTTCTGGCTGCCTTCGGCTGGGGTGACGGCCCGCTCTTCTGGCAGGGTGAGTTGTGGCGGCTGTGGATCAACAGCCTGCTGCACAACAACATCTTCCACTATCTGTTCAACATCTACTGGGTGCTGCGTTTCTCGCCGGTACTTGAAGCTCTGATCGGCTCACGGCGTTACCTGGTACTGCTGGTAACGGCGGGCTGGGTGGTGGGAATGGCCGGGAATCTCACCTGGGAGGTGGGGGGCATCGGGCTTTCCGGGCTGGTCTATTTCATGTTCGGCTATCTCGATCGCCTGCGCCCCGCACACAAGGCGGCGCGTCGGGTGTGCGACGGGCCGACGCGGGTACTGTTCTACTCCTGGCTGGCCATCGGCCCGCTCATCACCCTCGCCGGCCTGGTGGCCATCGGCAACGTCGTCCATCTGGCCGGTCTGCTCTTCGGCTTGATCGCCTTTGAAGTCCATCGGCGCACGCGTTCCTGGTCCCGGCCAGGGCGCATGTTGCCGGCGGGCGTTCTGTTGGCGACACTGCTGATGTGCGGCGTCTATCTCTATCGTCCGGTCCTCAACCCCGACTGGCATTACTGGAAGGCCTACACGTCCGAAGATGTCGTCGTGCAACTGGCCCACTATCAGAAAGTTCTCGAGCTGGCTCCGGACAACAATCCCGCACGCTACAACCTCGGTCTGCTGCATTTCGAGCAAGGCAACTTCGGCGGTGCCGAGGAAAACTGGCTCCAGATTGCCGCCCGTGAACCCGAAAACGCTGAAATCTGCCGCGCCCTTTTCTCTCTCTACGCCCGCAAGGGCGATGCCGCCGCCATGGAAACCTGGGCCAGGCGCTTTGAGAGCGCGAGGCAGGCATTGTAGACCTTTGCGGGGTCGGACCAAGCCAACCCCTTGATATTTAAACAAAACAGGCCCAAAAAGAAGCGTATTTCACGCTTATAGGCCAATTTTTCGGGGTGAAATCGTCGCCATAACTTTCTTCTGGTTCACGCAGAACGAAAAATCGCCCTGTCCGTCAATGNACGCTTATAGGCCAATTTTTCGGGGTGAAATCGTCGCCATAACTTTCTTCTGGTTCACGCAGAACGAAAAATCGCCCTGTCCGTCAATGTTGCGGTTTTTGCCACGCGCGCCGAGCCTATCCTGTGTCCCGTGTAGACCTTTGCGGGGTCGGACCAAGCCAACCCATTGATATTTAAGCAAAACAGGCCCAAAAAGAAGCGTATTTCACGCTTACAGGCTAATTTTTCGNGTGTAGACCTTTGCGGGGTCGGACCAAGCCAACCCATTGATATTTAAGCAAAACAGGCCCAAAAAGAAGCGTATTTCACGCTTACAGGCTAATTTTTCGGGGTGAAATCGTCGCCATAGCTCTCTTCTGGTTCACGCAGAACGAAAAAATCGCCCTGTCCTTCAATGCTGCGGTTTTTGCCACGCGCGCCGAGCCTATCCTGTGTCCCGAGAACAAACGCCTCGCTACCGACAGCAAGGCTTTGGCCCAGGCCTCGTTACGCCCCAGGTCATTGGTGCGCAACGCCTCCTTTACCCACTCTTTGTGAACCTCTGCCAGTGCGGTNCGACAGCAAGGCTTTGGCCCAGGCCTCGTTACGCCCCAGGTCATTGGTGCGCAACGCCTCCTTTACCCACTCTTTGTGAACCTCTGCCAGTGCGGTCAAGGTGCCGATACCGACAGAACTTGTGAATTCTTTGCGGGGTCGGACCAAGCCAACCCCTTGATATTTAAACAAAACAGGCCTAAAAGGGAGCGTATTTCACGCTTATAGGCCAATTTTTCGGGGTGAAATCGTCGCCATAACTTTCTTCTGGTTCACGCAGAACGAAAAATCGCCCTGTCCGTCAATGTTGCGGTTTTNCCTAAAAGGGAGCGTATTTCACGCTTATAGGCCAATTTTTCGGGGTGAAATCGTCGCCATAACTTTCTTCTGGTTCACGCAGAACGAAAAATCGCCCTGTCCGTCAATGATGCGGTTTTTGCCACGCGCGCCGAGCCTATCCTGTGTCCCGAGAACAAGGAGAAAAAGGCGACGGATTTATTTTTGGTCAGATTGGGTCGCCGGTGACTTGTTTCGCGAGGGTGTCCAAGGTCTTGTTTCCAGAAGCCTGTTGCCGGAAACTTGGAATTGGGTTATTTTCAACAAACTTTCAACAAACCTATGTTACTAGAGAGTTCTCCGTGAAATCGGACGAATTTTTCAAGACCATAAACAATCACCGATCCGAACTGTACCGTCTTGGCGTGAGCCGCATCGGTCTGTTCGGTTCGGCCGTCCGCAATGAGGCGAGGTCCGATAGCGATCTTGATTTTCTGGTGGAATTTCGGCCCGGGGAAAAAAATTACGACCACTTCTTCGACCTGGCGGAACTGCTGGAAAGTCTGTTCGGCCAGGTCGATCTGTTGACCGTTGAATCGGTCAGCCCTGTGCTGCGAAAGCGGATTTTTGAAGATGCACGCTTCGAAACCATCGGCGTCGGGCGGGACGCTGCTTGCTATTTTTCTATTTGCCGGAATTAGCGGACATTTCTCTTTTGTTTTGCAGAGCCCCTCCGTCACCGGGATCTGCGCCTTCAGAGAATCACCGATCGGATCCGCCCAAGTATTACTCCAACAACCGGACCTTTAATTCCGGCTCCAGTCGAACCAAACCTTGGTCATTGGTAATAAAGCTTTCAGCTCTGCCGGCCAAGGCGGTGGCGGCGTGGATGGCGTCGGGGGTGCGGATGCCGTAGCTGGCGCGCAACCTGGCGGCGTCAGCGGCGATCGCGGCGGTCAGGGGGATGATTTCCAGATGAGGGTAGTTGCTCAATGTTTCCGTCAGCTTCTCGATCGTCTCCAGATCACCGTCGCGGTAGGCGGGTACCAGCAACTCGGCAAAGACCAGACTGGCCATCACCGCCGATACCCGGCCGGTCTCGATCTGTCGGAAAAGCTCCCTGACCGTCGGGTAATGGGTCGGATGTTTTTCCAGAAAGTAGATCAGGGTGACGGTATCGAGGGCGATCCGCTCTCCCATTTTCAGGGCATCCGGCTTCATCTTTCCCACTGATCTCTCTCCTTTTGCAACTCCTTTTCAGAACCCCGCCACAGGTCGGAAGCGCAACTCTCCAGCGCCTCCAGGTAGGAAACAGGCGCCTTGCGGATCGTGACCGTATCGTCCTTGAGGGTCATCTCCAGTGTATCCCCGGGGCTGACCCTCAACTTGCGACGGATAGCGGCCGGGATGACGATCTGTGATTTGCTGCTGAGCTTCGCGTATGGCATGATCGCCCTCCTTGCTTTACCATAATGTAAAGCAAGGCAGGGGTTCAGTCAATAGCTGCATCTGGGTGCGACAGGGTCGCTGCTTTTGCACCTAGGATGAGCACCCTGCCCCAAATGGAAAAATCATCTAGAAGTCGATCCGGCCTAACTTCAACGGCGATCTTTGTTTATGCCAAGCCTCAGCGCCCCTCGCTCACCGGCAGCGGTTGGTCGGTGTTGATGACGCAGCGGAAACCCCAGGCGAAATTGTCATTTAAATAATCCGCGGCTTTACCTCTTATGACTACAGAGCTCCCACCGGGAGAATTGTGTATGCCTCCTGGTTTTGATAATCTAAATTTGACCAGTTAAGGGGCCCTGTGATTACCCAAAATTGACCACCCCCGGCATCCCTTCGGTACGATGGCAACAGACCACT
>NZ_JWJD01000017.1 GCF_000820505.1 Geoalkalibacter ferrihydriticus DSM 17813
CAACCACCCACAACCCGAGAAAAAGAAGTAATTTTCAACCAACGGGGGTGGTCAAATTTCGGTGATCACAGGTGGTCAATTTTCGGTTGTCATTTCGAGGATTTGTCGGAACAACTAAGGCAATCTGCTTTGGACGCATTCAGATATGCAAGATGATTTGTGAGACTCTCTGATCAAGAAATGGCTGTTCGTCGGCAGCGAAAACAGCGGCCAAGCCAGCGCGGTTGTGCTCTCACTGGTGCAGACCTGCCGAAATATGGGCATCAATCCTCAAGCCTATCTTGAAAATGTCTTGCGCCGCATTATGGGTCACCCCGCCCGGCGAATCGATGAGTTGCTGCCGGACCAATGGCTGGCAGTCAAGCAGAAGGATGCTGCAACGCAGCCCACCGATCAAGATGGGGTCAGTTGACGCTTACCCTGTTGATATCGTCGACCAGAAAGATTAAATTTAATAAATTTTTAATTGTAAAAATTACCAAATGCTGATAAAAAAAAAATTTCTTATTTAGACAATAGGCAAACTCGGAGCAATCCGGAGACGCAAAGCCACGGATCCACTTGGGACAGCCTGGTTGTTAAGATATTAGGTCATTGACCTTACGCTCGGCAGCATAAATTTATCTCAATTAACAAAAACTAAACTCAGAAAGGAAACCTCATGAATATCACAATTGGTCAAAAACTTACTGGAGGAATCATCCTTCTGCTGGCACTTGTTTCCTCAGGCATAGGAACAATGTCCTACTATCAAGCGGCAACTGCCCTGCAGGAACAGGTTGAAGCAAATATTTCCCTGGTAGCCAAATACGGGGGAAATATTATTCAAGAAGTTCTTCAAAAGCATCTGACAACGGTCAGTGTTATGGCAGAAAGCGCCGAAATAAAAAGTATGGATTGGGATAGACAGAAAATCGCCCTGGAACAGCAAACCCAGATGAGTGGCTATCTCGGCATGGGCGTTATCTCAATCGATGGCACGACCAGATATCCCGATGGCAGCACCGCTCAACTAGGGGACAGAAGTTATACCCGGTTGGCACTGCAGGGCACTGCAAATATTTCTGATGTCATCATCTCCAGGGCAACAAATTCGCCGGTCATGATCGTTGCCGCACCGATCCGAAAAGAAAGTGCAAAAGTATCAGGCGTTCTTCTTGCTCGTCTTGACGCAACATGGCTCAGTGAAGTGACTGATGGGATCGGTTATGGTGAAAATGGCTATTCCTATATTATCGATGGCAAGGGAACCCTGATTGCCCACAGCAATCGGGATCTGGTGCTAAACCAGACGAATTTCATCGAAGAGGCCAAGACAAAACCGGAATACACCGAACTGGCAATGATGTTTCAAAGAATGACGCGTGGGGAAACAGGCTTTGATGGCTACCCGTTCATGGGTTCTGAGCGTTTTTTTGGCTACCACCCCATTTCCGGAACCGGCTGGTCAATGGCAGTGGGTGCACACAGAGCGGATGTTTTCCACTTGCTCCCAGCCATGCGCATGATGATCATCATATTATCTCTAGTTTTCACCGCAATCGGCTCCTTGCTGGTTTTTCTTTTAGCCCGCTCTATCGTCAAACCGATCATCAAAGGTGTCAACCTGACCCAGGAGATCGCCAAAGGTGACTTCAGCATGCGTCTGAACATGGATCGTCAGGATGAAATCGGCATTCTGGCCAACGCCCTCGACGGCATGGCTGACAACCTCGCCCGTAACGCGGAATTGGCCGAACAGATTGCCGATGGCAATTTGAATGTCGAGGTACAACTGGCCTCTGACAAAGATCAACTCGGTCTGGCGCTGCAGACCATGGTCGTTAACCTGAACGATATCCTCGGTCAGATCCAGGTCGCCGGTGAGCAGATTGCCTCCGGTTCCGGTCAAGTTGCCGATTCCAGTCAGGCCCTGTCACAAGGGGCCACCGAATCGGCCAGCTCGCTGGAAGAAATCTCCGCTTCGCTGAATCAACTCTCCTCGCAAACCGGTACCAACGCCGAAAACGCCAACACCGCCAATCAGTTGGCCGCAGAAGCGCGTAACGCCGCCCAGCAGGGCAGCGAGAAGATGCAGGCAATGGTGGCGGCCATGGCCGATATCAACAATGCCGGTCAGAGTATCTCCAAGATTATCAAGGTCATTGATGAGATCGCCTTCCAGACCAATCTGCTCGCTCTTAACGCTGCGGTGGAAGCGGCCCGCGCCGGACAGCACGGCAAAGGCTTTGCCGTCGTTGCTGAAGAAGTGCGTAACCTCGCTGCCCGCAGTGCCAAAGCGGCGCAGGAGACCAGCGAGCTAATCGAAGGTTCGGTACAAAAAACCGCCAACGGTACCACCATCGCCGACCAGACCGCCCAAGCCCTGCAGTCCATCGTCAGCGGTATCGGCAAGGTCACCGACCTGGTGGCCGAGATTGCAGCAGCCAGCTCCGAGCAGGCGCAAGGAGTCAACCAGATCAACCAGGGGATTACCCAGATTGATCAGGTCACCCAGCAGAACACCGCCAGCGCTGAGGAAAGCGCCGCCGCTTCCGAAGAACTCTCCGGTCAGGCCGAGCAGATGCGTAAAATGCTGATGCGCTTCACCCTCAAACATAGCAGCAGTTCTCATAGCAATGTGCGGGCGGTACCGCAAAAGAAGATTGTAGCAAAGAAAACCAGCTGGGGCGAATCTGGGGTCGGTCGTCAATAGCGGACACCAAACCTTTATGCTGCTCGTAGTTCTTTGAAATATTGCTGCTCGTAGGCGGCCGGTGACAGATAGCCCAGCCG
>NZ_JWJD01000018.1:0-621 GCF_000820505.1 Geoalkalibacter ferrihydriticus DSM 17813
GTCGACCTTGAAATAGGCAATCGCCTGCTGCAACTGCTCGGCCTGGCTGGAGAGTTCTTCCGAAGTGCTCGCCATTTCCTCGGAGGCCGAGGCGTTCTGTTGAATCACCTGATCGAGCTGCTGGATGGCCTTGTTGACCTGCTCGGCGCCGGCGTCCTGCTCCTTGCTCGCGGCGGCGATCTCCTGCACCAGCTCGGCGGTTTTCTGGATGTCGGGCACCATCTGCGTAAGCATCTTGCCCGCCTGCTCGGCAATTTCAACGCTTGATCCCGAAAGATCGCTGATCTCGGCGGCCGCGGTCTGGCTGCGTTCGGCGAGCTTGCGCACCTCGGCTGCCACCACTGCGAAGCCCTTACCGTGCTCGCCGGCACGCGCGGCTTCAATGGCGGCGTTCAAGGCCAGCAGGTTGGTCTGGCGGGCGATCTCTTCGACGATGGAGATCTTGTCGGCGATCTGCTTCATGGCGGTCACGGTCTTGCCCACGGCCTCGCCGCCCTGACGGGCGTCCTGGGCGCTCTTGGCGGCAATTTTTTCCGTCTGCATGGCGTTGTCGGCATTCTGCCGGATGTTGGCCGCCATCTGCTCCATGCTGCTAGAGGCCTCCTCGGCGGCGGCCGCCTG
>NZ_JWJD01000018.1:632-3017 GCF_000820505.1 Geoalkalibacter ferrihydriticus DSM 17813
CCAGCCGCCACGTTGTCGGAGGAGCCGCGCACATCGCTGACGACATCGCGCAGTTTCTCCACCATATTGTTCAGGGCCGAGGCCAACTGGCCGATTTCATCCTTCTGGTCGATGTCGAGCTGCTGGCTCAGATCACCTTCGGCAATGCCCTCAGCGAAAGCCACGCCCTTGATGATGGGGCGGGTGATGATGCGGGTGAGGATGAAACCAAGACCAAGAGCAAGAATGACACCCAGCACGGCACCGCTGGCCGCCATGATTTCTGCCCGGATAGCGTCAGTGCGTGCTTGCGCAACGGCATTACTGGCAATCCCCTCATTGATATGAATCAGCTCTTCAAGCACACCCATCGCTTCTCGGGCTTCAGTATACATGGGCCCCAGTACCATGGCCGTCATGTCATCGCGCATGGTATCGGCTTGTCCGGCCACTTCGATCATCTGATAAAAGATGTTAAAGGTCTGCTCAGCGGCGGGCTGCATCACATCGGTGAACAGCCGCTGGGCATCGGCACGATTGTTGGCTTGCATGGCCTTACGGATATCGACCACAACATGGTGGAAGCGATCATGACTGGCGCGGACATCGGTAAGAAGCCGGCGAATATCGGGATTTTGCGTGCTATAGTTGGCCAACCAGCGACCAAAATTACAGGTTGTCGGGTCATTTCCCCCCTGCATGGTGTGGTCACTCATGATCAGGTTGGCAACATTGAGTTGGACGGCATAATGATCGCCACGAAAGCGCTGCAGACTGGAGACCAACTCCCCCGGGTCAAGAATGTCCAACGCTTCAAAGCGCTGGTTGTGTTGGCGCCATTGCTCATCAAGGCGTCGCCAGTCGGCCAATTGCCGTTCAAATTCGCTGCTTAGGCGGTCCTCTTCAGCCGTCGCAGGCAACTCCATAAAACGGGCCCAGGTTTGATCGAGTTTTTGCCAGCTTTCGTTTAACTCGGTCAGATATAGCTGCCGCTGCTCCAGGTTGATGCGCTCGGTCATCATGGTGCGATGAACCAGCATGATTTCTTCCATGATCAGTTCTGTCTCCAGCAGCCTTTCGATACTTGGCAGACGGACTTCACCGACTTCGGTGAGATGCCCATCAAGTGTATCGATTCCGCGCCAACCGATAATGCCGACCGCCAGTGTGATCAACGCAACCAGAACGAAACCGCAGGTCAACTTGACGCCAAGCTTCAGATTTTTCATACTTTTACCCTTTCCCTAATCCCTCTTGAAAAAATGCAATATGGACGTCGAACCTACCCAACACTCTGTGCCAAATCCTCCCCACCGCTCACGCCGGCCAACTCCTCGCCGCTGAACACCCGGTCAATATCGAGAAGGATGATGAACTGCTCCTCACGCTTGCCCATGCCCTGGATGAACTCGGTGCGCAGGCGCGTGCCGATGCGCGGCGCGGGTTCGATCTGGGCGGGGTCGAGATCGAGCACTTCCTCGACCTGGTCGGCAAGCACGCCAAGCACGGTGGTTTCACCCTCCATGGCGATTTCGACAATGATGATGCAGGTGTTGACGGTCTGCGGAGTGGGCGCCATGCCGAATTTGACGCGCAGATCGATGACCGGCACCACCCCGCCGCGCACGTTGATCACCCCGCGCATGAAATCGGGCGATTTGGGCACCTTGGTGATGGCGGTGTAGTCGAGCACCTCGCGCACCTTGGCGATGCCCAAGGCGAAGATTTCGCCGTCGAGTTTGAACGTCAGATACTGGTTGGTTTCGTTGAAGCCGTCCTCACTCACGGTCATGCCTCCTTCTGGTTTTTTGTCCTTTGTTGGTGGTGACCACATCGATCATGTGCACCAACTCCTGCGCATGCCCCGCCGGACTGAAGAGAAACTCGCAATAGGCGCGATGATCCGCTAACCCCAGGGCACGCAGGCGCTTCTGCAGGCGGCCTTCGAGCATGGTGCGCTTGACATCGGACATCTTGATGCCGACCTGCGCGTAAATAAAATCGCANCTAACCCCAGGGCACGCAGGCGCTTCTGCAGGCGGCCTTCGAGCATGGTGCGCTTGACATCGGACATCTTGATGCCGACCTGCGCGTAAATAAAATCGCAGAGCCGCTTGAAATCCTGATTGGTCAGTGACATGGGCGCCTACTTCGAAATCAATGGGACACAAATAATCCTATAAATCTTTTCTCACCGCAGAGAACGCTGAGAACGCAAAGAATGCATGAAGGTTTCTTTTCTCAGCGCTCTCTGCGCTCTCTGCGGTGAGAGTTCTTCCAGTTTTTTTTCTTAATAACGCTCGAACTCATCGTCGAGCTTGTCGTTTTTAGCGTTCATGTCCAGAGCCACGCCGCCTTTGCCATAGCCATCCTTTGCGGGCACGGCCCTCTTGGCCACCGGCGTCG
>NZ_JWJD01000019.1 GCF_000820505.1 Geoalkalibacter ferrihydriticus DSM 17813
AACAAGACCCGTCAAGGCGAGGGCATCGCGGGGGAAACGGCGGCGGCCCTCGATGAAATCGCCTCCAACATCACCAAGGTCTCCGATCTGGTGAGCGAAATCGCCGCAGCCGCCAACGAGCAGGCCGAAGGCATCGGCCAGGTCAACACGGGCTTGGGCCAGATCGACCAGGTGACCCAGCAGAACACGGCGAGTGCCGAGGAATCGGCAGCCGCCGCGCAGGAACTCTCGGGCCAGGCGGCGCAGTTGCGTCAACTCTTGCAGCGCTTCCGGCTTAAGGGGCAGGGCGGAGNGCCGAGGAATCGGCAGCCGCCGCGCAGGAACTCTCGGGCCAGGCGGCGCAGTTGCGTCAACTCTTGCAGCGCTTCCGGCTTAAGGGGCAGGGCGGAGCCTCCCCCGAACCTCGGCAAGCCGTGGTCTCGGCAGGAAAGCCGCAAGAGCGCCCGAGCGTCTCTTCGGCCGCCTGGGGAGGAGCAAACGGTACCCAGGCCGCCAAGGGTGCGCCACCGGCCATTGCCCTGGACGATGATGAGTTCGGTCGATACTGATCCTGCCGATGAGAGGAGAATGAAATGAAGTTGAATCTATTTAAAAAAATCTTGTTGATCGCTTTGGCTTTGCTCGTTTCTGCGTCTGTTGCGGTTAGCGTGACCATGTATGTCGCGGCTTCTCACCTGGCGCGCGATCTGGTTGATGAAGTGGGTACGGCCAAATTGGAAGGTGATGTGCGCTCCGCGTTATTGTATTTGCAGCGGCATTTTGGCCATGTGCGTCTTCAAGACGGGCGGCTGGTCGGCCAGGATGGCCAGGCTCTCGACGGCAGATATGACGTGGTTGATGAAATGCAGCGCGATCTTGGCGTGGTGGCGACCATCTTTATGCGGGAAGGCAACGATTTCACCCGTGTTCTCACCAACATCAGGACTGCGGACGGCAAGCGGGCGGTAGGCACACGCCTTGGTCAACAAAGCGCGGCTTACGAACCTGTACGGCAAAAAAAGCTCTATATTGGCCCGGCGGTCATCTTGGGCGACACTTATCTAACAGCCTATGATCCCTTGCTGGACGCATCGGGCGAACTTATTGGCATCGTATTTATCGGTATATCGCAAGCACAAACGGATGCAACGATTGCCGGTGGGCTTCAACGCATGAATCAAGCAGTTCTGGTGGTGTTTGTCATGCTGGCGTTTGGCGGGCTTTCCGCCGCATGGTACTTTGCGCGCGGTATTTCAAGACCCATTTTGTCGGCCGCAGGGATGGTCAATGCATTGGCGCTGGGCGATTTGAGGCAACGGCTGACATTGAAGCGTGGGGATGAAATCGGCGAACTGGTGCAAAAACTCAATCTTCTGGCGGATTCTCAAAAAAAGCATAGCGATTTGGCACAGCAGATAGCCCAGGGCAATTTGGACGTTCAGGTCACGCTGTCATCCGATCAAGATGAATTGGGAAAAGCGTTGCAGACAATGACCCGTCAACTCAATGAAGTGATCTCGCAAATTCAGGTCGCCGGCGAGCAAATCGCCACGGGGTCCGGTCAGGTCGCCGACGCCAGCCAGTCGCTCTCCCAGGGGGCGACGGAGCAGGCCAGTTCGTTGGAGGAGATTTCCGCCTCGGTGAACCAGATGGCNGGTCAGGTCGCCGACGCCAGCCAGTCGCTCTCCCAGGGGGCGACGGAGCAGGCCAGTTCGTTGGAGGAGATTTCCGCCTCGGTGAACCAGATGGCTTCCCAGACCAACCAGAGCGCGGAAAACGCCGGCCAGGCCAACCGTCTGTCGGCCGAGGCCAAGCAGTCGGCCGAGCAGGGTCGCGGCCGCATGCAGGCCATGGTGCAGGCCATGGGCGAGATCAGCGCGTCGAGCAACGACAT
>NZ_JWJD01000020.1 GCF_000820505.1 Geoalkalibacter ferrihydriticus DSM 17813
CCCAGGCAAGCGTCGTTCCCACCAGCAGCAGCACGAGGCTCAAAAGTACTTTACGCGTCATATCGAAACTCCTTGCCTTTAAAAGAGGACGTTCAGGCGGATGCGACCGCGGTTGTAGTAATCCCACAGATCGCTCTCGATGCGCTCCACCTTGGCCTGCACGTTGACGGCGCGCGTGATGAACACCGTGCCGTCGACCCAGAAGCGCTTGGCGGTGGTCTCATCCTTGGTGGAGTCGATGTCGAAGAAGTTGATCTGACGATCGAACACATCGACCTCAACGCCGGCGCCGGCCAGCAACTGCTTGGTGAACAGATACGAGCCGCGCGCCTTGAAGCCGCGCAGATCCTGCCCGTCGCTGTCGCTGCGGTAGACCCCGGAGAGATAGCCGGCCCAACGATCGGTGCGCAGCTTCTCGATGCCTGCCTCAAACACATTGGCGTTGGAGAATTCCTGGTAGATCTCGTGGGTGTAGCGACCAAAAGCGCGCCAACCCGGCGCNGTGCGCAGCTTCTCGATGCCTGCCTCAAACACATTGGCGTTGGAGAATTCCTGGTAGATCTCGTGGGTGTAGCGACCAAAAGCGCGCCAACCCGGCGCGATGTTGTAGGACAGCTCGGCAAGGATTTCTTCGTACTCATCCACCGCGAACACCGAAAAGATCGATTGCGCGGAGAACACCGGCAGCGAGTAGAGATATTCGAGCCGCGCGTTCCACTCGGCGAACTGATAGTACTTGGCGCCGATCAGAAAGTAGCTCACGCGATCGGAGAGATAGTCGTATTGGGTTTCGTTGTAGAGGTAGAGGGCATTGA
>NZ_JWJD01000021.1 GCF_000820505.1 Geoalkalibacter ferrihydriticus DSM 17813
GCCATCCGTGGAGTAATTGACGCCGCCGGACACAACAAAGACGTTCATGAAGCCGGAACTGTCGCGGCCGGGCCGGGGGCCGGAGGTGACCGCATCACCACCTGCTCCTTCGGCGGCGACATCTGGATCGGCGTCGACGAATTTGAGACCGCCGCTGAAACCGCTGCTGGTGACGCTTCCCCCGGATGCCGAGGTTTGCTGCGGCGTGCTCAGAGCGATGGAAGACCCGGAAGGCGTGGCGGTGCCGCCGGTGATGTCGCTCACCATTTGGGTGACCAGATTTTGGGCGACGGTCTGTGCGGCCTGCTGCTTCTCATTTGTTGCAGGGGTGATGGTGAGAGTGCCGTCGTTGGCGGTAATCAGATAATTGCCGTTGGCAAGGGCCGAAGCATCAATGAGGTAGCTGCCCACGTCCTCGCCTTCAACGCGGCTCAGCGTGCCGCTCAAGGTATCCTCATCCACCAGATTGCCTTCGGTGACCTGCCAACTCAGCTCCGGATCGTCTTGACCGTAGACCTTGGACTTGTCGTCGGCGACAATCGTGATGGGGCGCGGGGTGATGCTCAACGCGCCGTTGTTGGCAGTAATCAAGTAGTTGCCGTTTTCCAACACCGAGGCGTNACTTGTCGTCGGCGACAATCGTGATGGGGCGCGGGGTGATGCTCAACGCGCCGTTGTTGGCAGTAATCAAGTAGTTGCCGTTTTCCAACACCGAGGCGTCGATAAGGTAGCTGCCGACGTTTTCCCCTTCAGCTCGCGTGAGCGCACCAAGACTATCGCTACCGACAAGACTGCCGCTGTTGATGGTATAGGTCAGCGCCGGATCGTCGTTGCCGTAGACCTTGGACTGATCATCAGCGGTGACGCTGATGGGGCGCTGGGTGATGCTCAATGCGCCGTTGTTGGCGGTGATCAGGTAGTTGCCGTTTTCCAGTACCGAGGCGTCGATCACGTAGCTGCCGACGTTTTCACCTTCAGCTCGCATAAGAGCCCCAAGACTATCGTTGCCGACAAGATTGCCGCTGTTGATGGTATAGGTCAGCGCCGGATCGGCGTTGCCGTAGACTTTGGACTGATCATCGGCGGTGACGGTGATGGGGCGCTGGGTGATGCTCAACGCGCCGTTGTTGGCAGTGATCAGGTANATCGGCGTTGCCGTAGACTTTGGACTGATCATCGGCGGTGACGGTGATGGGGCGCTGGGTGATGCTCAACGCGCCGTTGTTGGCAGTGATCAGGTAATTGCCATTTTCCAGCACCGAGGCGTCGATAAGGTAGCTGCCGACGTTTTCACCTGGGGCACGGATCAGCGCCCCAAGACTATCGTTACCGACAAGACTGCCGCTGTTGATGGTATAGGTCAGCGCCGGATCGGCGTTGCCGTAGACCTTGGTTTTCTCGTCAGCGGTGACGCTGATGGGGCGTGGGG
>NZ_JWJD01000022.1 GCF_000820505.1 Geoalkalibacter ferrihydriticus DSM 17813
CTTGTCGTCGGCGACAATCGTGATGGGGCGCGGGGTGATGCTCAACGCGCCGTTGTTGGCAGTAATCAAGTAGTTGCCGTTTTCCAACACCGAGGCGTTGATAAGGTAGCTGCCGACGTTTTCCCCTTCAGCTCGCGTGAGTGCCCCAAGACTATCGTTACCGACAAGACTGCCGCTGTTGATGGTATAGGTCAGCGCCGGATCGGCGTTGCCGTAGACTTTGGACTGATCATCGGCGGTGACGGTGATGGGGCGCTGGGTGATGCTCAACGCGCCGTTGTTGGCAGTGATCAGGTANGGATCGGCGTTGCCGTAGACTTTGGACTGATCATCGGCGGTGACGGTGATGGGGCGCTGGGTGATGCTCAACGCGCCGTTGTTGGCAGTGATCAGGTAGTTGCCGTTTTCCAGTACCGAGGCGTCGATAAGGTAGTTGCCGACGTTTTCACCTGGGGCACGGATCAGCGCCCCAAGACTATCGTTACCGACAAGACTGCCGCTGTTGATGGTATAGGTCAGCGCCGGATCGGCGTTGCCGTAGACCTTGGTTTTCTCGTCAGCGGTGACGCTGATGGGGCGTGGGG
>NZ_JWJD01000023.1 GCF_000820505.1 Geoalkalibacter ferrihydriticus DSM 17813
TCGCAAGGACAGCAAAAACACGAAGGGTGGATATCACGGCATAAAATCCTTTGTTTGCATTGGGCATTGTTAAACTCCAAGCTTTGTCCTGGAAACAAGGCCATACCCGTCGAGCTGACCGACGGGCATGGCAGACTGATCGCCTAATGGGTTTCCCGGGACCTGTCACGGCCCACGGCGCCATCCGTGGAGTAATTGACGCCGCCGGACACAACAAAGACGTTCATGAAGCCGGAACTGTCGCGGCCGGGCCGGGGGCCGGAGGTGACCGCATCA